>JAFGNI010000328.1 GCA_016927095.1 Anaerolineae bacterium
CAGCTTGTACCGGCAGTAACACCGGCTGATGCCGCGGTGGGTCGCGGTCTTGATGACCTCGCTGGCGCGCTCGTAGTCCAGGACCTCGACCTCTGGAGGCAGGACAGGCTCATTGACGAAGACTCGGCCCAACTGCGTCTCGCCCTCACCCACGAGGGCATCCATGAAGTCCTCCTCAACCGTACAGTACTGGTAATAGAGGTTCGCCAGCAGCTTCTGGTCGACGTCGTCGCGAACGCGCATCATCGAGAACTCGAAGAAGCCAGCCATCGGTGGGGGCAAGACGTAGGTCAGCTGCCCCTCGTGCTCAATGTCGACTAGGATGGCCCGGCTCGCCAGCTCATCCAGCGTCTTGCGCGCCGTGGTCACGTCCTGCTTCCAGATCCGCGCGGCCTTCTCCGCGGTGAACGGCTTGATCGGCAATTGCGCCACCAGTTCGGCCTCACGCTCACTGAAGAGTATCTTCAGTATCTTGTACAGCGACTCAGAGGGCGGTGCTCCCTGGGGGAAACGGTTGATGCGCTCTACCAGACTCCCGTAAGCGGGATGAACCGGCTGCTCAGACATAATCAACACCTCCACAATAAGGTCAGGAATACGATTACGATAGACGCTGGTTCCTTCTCACAGCTGTTTCGCCATCCGGCGACTCAAGGTGGTGTAGCCGAGACTCTCATAAAAAATGCGGGCGCCTTCGTTGAATTCAAAGACGTTCAACTCGATACGGTCGATGCCCTTTCCCAGGGCCCAGTCTTCAGCAGACCGCATCAGTTGTCGCCCCACGCCGGTGCCGCGGTACGCCTCCGCGACCACGAGCGTATCGACCATCGCATAGCGGATGGGTACCAGAATGGGCACATCTGGCGATTCTCGGGCCACGATGATCAGGCATCCCAGCAGCGGGGCGGGCCGGCGGGCACTCTCCTTGTTTTCAGCCACAAGCACGCCGTGATCCCGATCGGTGATCAATGCGCGGATGTAGACGAAGTCCCTGGAGGGCCCATCCGTCTCACGGAAGAGGTCGGGCAATGCTTCACGGTGGGCGCGATCTACCTCCGCGAAAAGGTCGCACAACGCCTCATAGTCCAGCAGGGTGGCTTCGCGGATCGTAACCTTCATACCAGCCCAAAGTGCTTGCGAATAAAGGGCCAAGCGCCGTCTTTGTAGTAACGGTGGCCTGCGGGGCCGATGTAGTGCTCACACTTATCGGGCACGCCGGCAACGGCGTAGATATGCTTGAGTCTCTCGAAGGCAAAGCGCGCGTGCTCTATTGGGAAGATCGGATCGTCCTTGCCGGAGATGGCGCAGAAGGCGCGTGGTGCCACCAAGCCGGCAACATCGTACATCTCCCCCAGACGCAGGATACCCGGGACATAATTGCAGTCACAATGGTGCATCGCCCCAATGCTGCCCGTGAAGGTACAGAAGTAGCTGCTGGGCACTGCGACCGAGATGCGCGTGTCGCAAGCTGCAGCAAAGAGCGACACCGTCCCGCCCCCGGAGTTCCCCGTGATGGCGATACGTTCGGCATCCACCCCCTGTGTCGCCACAGCCCAATCGATCAACCGTGACATATCCCACACGCGGTCTCCGATGGGTGTCCGCCCAACCAGAAGGTCGTGCATCAGCTGTGTCCGGCAGGAATGGACCGTGTCCTCGGTCTTATCGCGCGGTGTGCGGGTCTCGCCGAAGGCACGTGTGGTCGGGGCGATCGTCAGGTAGCCCTCACGCACCGCCTGCACCGCGATGTCCCGCTCCCCAGCCTCTATAGATTCGCGCTCGTGGTCGGTATGCGCAATGCCAACATAGACGTGAGGCCGGTTGTGGCCATGCGGCGTGAGCACCAGCGGCAGCGGTGAGGTGTACCGCCGGGGTCCAGTCATGTCCTTCGGTCGCAGAAGATAGAAGGGCAAAGGGACCGTGGGCTCAACCCAGAGATGCCAACTCTCCCGGAGATAGTCACCCATGTCCAGGACCTCATCACGTTCCGCCCGCGGCTCGTAACCGGCGACATCCAGTGCGATGTTGTCCAATCCCAGAATCTGTCTCAAGCGGGGACGGAACGCCTCACGCCACGCCAGCCAGGTCGCTCGGGTCTCGGCGGCAAAAGAGAACGCTCCCTCAACGTAGGCGTAGAGGGCCTCGAAGTGCGCCACGGCATCGTACACAGGTTATCTCCTCCTTCGGTCTGCGGTGCGCGGATCTCTAGACTGGCTGCGCTGGCTGCAGCGCTAAAGCTCTAGCAGTGACTCTGGGCACACCGGTCGCGCAAGTGAAGTATGACCAGGGCTGCCTGCTCGCAGCGGTGATGTGTAGCGCCACTGACTTCAGGCTTGGTCAAGCAGGGTGCACACCCTCACCAACGGGTTGGGCCTGTCGATATCGGGTATCCGCATAGGCGCGTAGGGCAGCGCGACGGGTGCTTGCCATCTCGGCACAGGCTCTGGCGACCGGCACGATCATCTCCACAGGCATGCGCTTGAGGAAGGTGCGCGCATCGATCTCTTCCGCGAACATCGCTTTGGCTTCGGTAAGCAATCCCTGCGCCCGTTCCCAACCCAGCAGCTTGAAGATGAAAAGCGAGACGGGCGAGTTCTGCAGGTCGAAGCTTGATGAGCTCGCACGACCAAAGGCAAGCAGCCCGAACAGCGTTGAGGACTCATCTACGGAGGGGACAGTAGACACATCGGGGAGGAAGTGATCTAGGCGTGGCGCTGCGGGCTCGCCGTCGATGGTCCCCATGAAGAGCGCCACCGGCGCGTCTCCCCCTGTGATCTCAGAAAGCGCCTCCAGGATCCCGATGGCCAACAGCTTGAGACCCAGGTACTGGCGAGCAGTTTGGACATTGCGATAAGCCAGCGCTCGCATCCGCTCATAGACCCCTGACGGCGGCTCATCGTGGTATTGGTTGAAGATCGTCTCGGGATCCAGATGCAGCAGGAAGTCCTCCATATGTTCCAGCGCGCGGCGGTAGCTACTGATGGCATAGACACCGCTGAGTCGCAAGGACGGATTGGACTCTGGCAAGAGCTTCCACGTGTTATCCAAGAAGCGGCCTGTGTCCCGCTCCGAGAAGTTCTCCACATCCTTATTGGAGAAAACCACCGCCCGCAAGACCGCAGCCTGAATCTCCGTCTCAGTCAGCCCGAAGCCGTAGGCCGTATTGATCGCGTGGAGCCGGCGTTCCAGCACGTCAGCCGGCGACTCACCGGCAGCGTTACGTCCACGAAAAGGGATCGTGGCTTCGATACAGAGCGTTATCTTGACGAGGTCCTGAGGCCGGATGATGCCCTTGAGTTGTTCATTCATCAGAAGCGCACTGAGGAACTCGTTCTGACCCCGGTTCGACACCAACGTGTCACCGGCATGGAAACCGAAGACATCCAGCGTCAGGTAGTAGTAGGTGTCATCGGGACTGACATTGGCAGCAAGGCGCAGCGTGCCATCGGTTTTCTCGATATAGGGCGAAAGTACCTGTTCGACTTGCGGGATAAAGCCCTCATCAACCTCGTAGTAGACCACATCGTGGAAGAGCGCAGCCAATGCCTGAATCGGGTCTTCCCCATTGGCAAGGTTGAAAATATGTTCTGGCGTATGGAAATGGCGGGTCTGAACCGTCATAGCCTCATGAACCATAATCGCCAGTTCCTCAAGCCGGATCAGCGGGACAACGACATTCAGACCATCAAGCGCTTTTCTGAAGAGGGCGATCGTCTTCTGGATCGTACCAGGGCCCATGTAACGCTCCGTCCTAAGCTGGGATCGATGAGCTCACCAAGGCAGCGATGGCGATGTGTACCGGCCCGGTGATGTGTACCGGCCCGGTGATGTGTACCGGCATGGTCTGCGCCACCGCTACATCCATCATAGTCATGACTCATGGAACGTCAAACCACCCTGCCAGGCAGAGACACGGGCGAGGATCGGATTCCGATTTCGCAGTAAGTGATCTCCTTCGTCAGGGAACAGGGGATAAGGGATAAGGGACAGGGCTGCGGAACCAGCCAACGAACGGGGTTGTCGCTAGGACACCAAGGCGCTACGACGCCAAGACGCTAGCCAGGCCCCATGTCCCTTATCCCTTGTCCCTTGTCCCTTTCCCCTTACGCCCCCGCAATACGGGGCATCCATAGGGGTTCCTTGCCGAGCTCCGCCTGAAGCAACGCCATCACGAACCGGGCCTTGAGGTCGGCGTGCGCGGGACTATCCCACAGGTTGTGGAGTTCGCCGGGGTCTCCGTGCAGGTCGAAGAGCTCGCCATAGTCGCGCCCATAGTAAACGGTGATCTTGTAACGCGCGTTCACATAGGTCTTGAGATGCAGCGTCGTCGGCTGGTGGCGATTCTCCACGACGATGTGGTCCCGCGCACTTTGTGACGTGCCAAACCAGACCTCTGACTGGTCGACGCCGGTCATAGTGCGGGGTGCCTCGAGGCCTGCGATACTTAGGAAGGTCTGAGGATAGTCGACCAGCGTCTGTAGGGCAGCGTTACGCTGCCCAGCCGGGATCCGTACTGGGAAGCGGGCCACCATCGGAATTTTAATCATGTCCTCGTAATGGAAGGCGCCTTTGGCGATCAAGCCGTGGTGACCGTAGAAGTGACCGTGGTCTGTGGTGAAGACCACGAGGGTGTTCTCAGCCAGCCCCAGCTCCTCCAACTTGTCGAGGATCTTGCCGATGTACTTGTCCATCAAGCTGATCATCGCATAGTAGATGGCGATGTCCTTTGCCAGCTCCTCCCGATCATGGCGATGTGAATGGAAACCGTGCATCGCGTTGCCATCGGGTTCCTGCCACGCTGAGAAGTCCGGGGCTTCTTGCTGCGTCATCCGGAAATGCGGCGGGTTGCTATCGTGCTCCTCAGGCACCATCGCAGGGACGGTCAACTGGTTTGGGTCATACATTGTATCCCAGGGCTTGGGCACCAGGTACTTGGGATGGGGATCAAAGAAGCTGGCCCACAGAAAGAAGCTCTCGCCGGCTTCGGCATACTCGGTCATCAGAGCGTTCGTACGATCGGCAATCCAGGCGTCATAGTGATAGTCCTCGGGGATGTCCCAGGTCCGGAACTGCGCGTCATTGTTGCCGGTCGGCCCGCGAAAGTAATCCCGCCAGTTGTCGAGCCCCTTCTCCTCCATCCAGAGCGCGTAGTGCTGGCCCACGTGAGCCTCGTCCGTATGGTTCCGCGCCAGCTCCACGTGGTCGAAGCCGTAGAAGGGACCGTGGAATTCCCGCCAGAAGTCCAGGTCCTGCATGATCGGATAGGATTCCAACGAGGGATATGCCTCCGTGCCACGCAGCGGCTGGAAGTGTGCCTTCCCCACCAGCGCTGTCCGATACCCCGCCGCAGCGAAGTCCTCGCCCACGGTATGCTCGCTCTCAGGCAGCTTGGTACCGAGCGCATAGGCGCCATGCTGGCTGGGGTACTTGCCCGTGATCAACGATGCTCGTGTCGGCGTGCACGTAGGGTTCGGGCAATAGGCACGGTCAAAGATCATACCCTCCTTGCCCAAGCGATCCAGGTTGGGTGTGTGGACTTCGGGGTTGTTGTACCCCATCGCGGTCCAGTGATGCTGGTCACTGGTGATGAGCAGAATGTTGGGGCGATCCGGCTGTGTGGTCATTGGTGGCTCCTGGATGATCTCAAATCGCAAACCGGCAAACAGACAATTGAACGAGTGAACAGATGGGTGCGGTGGCAGGACGGTCCATAGGGAGAAAATCAGAGATCGATCCAGTAGCGTGAGACGGGTTTGCCGGAGCGATCAGAGATCACTTCGTCGATGAAGGCACCACCGTTCTTCTGGATGACGCGGGCTGAGGCGATGTTATCCGTATCACAGGTGATCAAGACCCGATCGAGGCCGAACTCACGGGCTCTTTCCAGTCCTAACCGCAATTGCTGCGTACCGTAGCCCTGTCCCCGCAGCGATGGCGTGATGGTGTATCCGATGTGCCCACCCTCCTTCTCCAGCGCCGGTGTCAACCAATGGCGTAGATGGAACTCGCCTACGATGATGGGGAGACCAGGCTTGACACTCCAATAGACGGTATAGGGCACCATGCCCGGTTTGAGCCCGACACCGCGCGACATATTCCGGAGGTGGCGAAGGTATCCCTCAAAGTCGCGGCGGAAGAAATCCACCAGTGCCTGATAGCGCATCTCTCCGGCAGCGCGATAGTCCGCAACCATCGCCCAGAAGGCGCTCTGGTATGCAGGCGCCGGTTTGACCAATGCGAGTAGGCTTTCCATCCCGGTGATGTTTGCCGGCTCAGTCCGGCTGCTAGACGGACGCTACCCAGGGTGCACCGCCCGTGAACCGGTCGACGGCATCCAAGTCCAGGGTGATGCCCAACCCCGGCGCATCGGGGATCGACAGCATGCCATCCTCATCTAGCTGCCATCCGCCCACCACGAGATCGTCGAGATAGGGTGACCCAGTGATGTACTCCACCAGGTCCGTCTCAGGCAACGCAGAGGCCAGGTGCAAGTCAGCCGCCAGGCCAACGGCTGTGTTCCACCCATGGGGAATCAAGCGGACACCATAGTCCATCGCCATCCAGCCGATTCTGCGCGATTCCGAGAGCCCACCAACCTTGGTAGCGTCCGGCTGGACGATATCGAAAGCGCCCTCTCGCAGCCACGGGAGGAAAGTCTGGCGCCGCGTCAGCACCTCGCCGCCCGATATAGGCACCGGCGCCGCCTGGCGTAGCATCACGTAGTCATCGAGGGCATCGGGCTTCAGTGGCTCCTCGAACCAGGCCACCTCGTAGTCGGCTAGCATCTCCGCCGTTCGCAGCGCCCACTTATAGCCGTGCCGCCAGAAGGCGTCACTACCGCCGGCATCGACCATCAACAGCGCATCGGGCCCGATGGCCTCGCGCGCCGCACGAACGATAGCCTCGTCCATCGCGTAGCCGGATGCCCCATCGCCGCGTCGTCCAAAGGGCCCCCAGCCCATCTTGAAGGCCCGGAATCCGTGGGACTTCAACTGCACAAGGTGCTCCACCAGGGGCGCGGGATCATCCATCAAGAGCGAGGCGTAGGGCTTGACGCGGTCGCGGTAGCGCCCACCCAAGAGGCGGCCCACAGGCTGCCCGGTCACCTTGCCGAGGATGTCCCAGAGCGCGATATCGATCCCGCTGATGGTGTGGGTGAGGGTACCACCGCGGCCCATCCAGAACATATGTTGGCGCAGCTTCTCCGTCACACGCTCGGGCTCCAGCGCGTCCTCACCCGTGTAGAATGGGGCTAACACCTCCAGCGCAGCCTTCACCAGACCGTCGTTGGTGTAGACGCTGCCATATCCGACGACATCCTCATCGGTCAGCACGGCAACCAACGTGTGGATGCAGTCCTCTTGCTCGATTTCCTCCGACCAGCCGCCCTCCGGCGTCTGGCCCCGCAGCCCCACAGCACGAATCTCACGGATCTTCATGTGACTTCCTCACCTATCTCTAGCCACCCACGATGGCGGCTGTTGTTAGCTATCAGCGTTCAGCGTTCAGC
>JAFGNI010000039.1 GCA_016927095.1 Anaerolineae bacterium
TTCACGGGCTAGGAAGGCGGCGTACTCGCGCACAAAGGCCACAGCGTAGAGCTCTTGGGCCCCATACGGAATATAGTTGTCCTCGTTGAGTCGCGTGACGATTTCAGACCCGAGTCCTTCTTCCTGCGGCGTGCAGCCTTGTCTGCGTAGATCCGCGAAGATCTCGTCCAGCCCTTGCACACCCACTGGTGATCCATCCACGATGATCTGTCGATAACGCATCGGCCCCTCCTTGTGTTGAACACCGGTCGGTCCGGCAGCCCACTAGCCATTACGTCTCCCAAGGCGTATAGGGCAGGCTCACGATGCCCGAGATGTAAATCATATTCGTGTATTTGAATATATTCTATCACAAAGTACGATGTTGACAACTGGAACAGGTGCCTCACCAAAAGGCGCTCAGCTCGCTCTCTTGCTCGCGATTCCGAGAGTTCTCCCCTGCCAAGCCTTTCACCCAGATCGTGCGAATCGACATCGCCAGCGGTGGTGCCGACGTCATCCACGGGAAGAACGGATCTCACAGATAGAGAAAGGAAAGGCGAATCATCTTTCGGAAACCGTCAAGAGACAAACATAGCATATAGCCGTCAGTCGACGCCGCCGTCATGGGGTTCCCAGCTGAAGGCCAGGATCGCATCGACGCTGATGATGTATTCGCGCTTGATGACCGGCTGCTCGGGCTGGGTGTCATCCTACTCAAACCGGCGGAGGGACGCGCTGTCGTTGATGGCCAAGCTCAGACGCCGAGGCGGTAGGCCTTGATCCAGTCGACCTCAAGTTCGAAGGGGCCGGCCTGCTGATCGGCGATCATCAGGCCAATCTGCCGGATCTTGTCACCGTCAAGCGACGGGAAGCTGGTCAAGCTCCGACCGCGGAAAGTGGGCACCATATCGTGAAAAGCAATGGTCACAGTCGTCCAGCTGTTGGGGATAGTCTCGAAGGTGCGCTCATAGGCTGGGCCGTCGAAGGCGTTCTCGGTACGGACGCGCAGCTTGTAACGCTGGCCATCGCCCTTAACCCGCAAGCTGAAGCCCGCGTAGCCGGTGAGGTCGTAGCCGCGGGGCACCGTGCGGACAGAGGCGAAACCGCCGTAATTCTCCAGCGATAGCGTGCCGCGGAAGATCATCGTCTGCCGGCCTGTGAGTGCGACCTCACTCTGCGAGATACCACCCATCACGCCGTCGTTAACGATGAGCCACTGTCCAGTGGTCTCTGGGGCGGTGAAGTCAAAGACAGTGGCATTGCCAACGGTGGTGGTCATGAGGCTCTCCTCTCTGCTGCTGTTCACCAATAAGGACCCTTGGACGTCCGATTCCGGCTCGGCGACGGCTTGGAAGTTCAAGGCAATGGAGTTCATGCAATACCGCAGGCCAGTGGGCTCGGGCCCGTCGGGGAAGACGTGGCCCAGATGCGAGCCACAGCGGGCGCACGATACCTCGGTACGGACCATACCCAGGCTGCGGTCTTCTTCCTCGATGACGACGCCCTCAGCAATCGGCTCCCAATAGCTAGGCCAGCCGGTGCCGGACTCGAACTTGGCGGCGGAGCTGAAGAGGGGATTGCCACAGGCGCTGCAGTGGTAGGTGCCCTCGGCCTTGTGACCGTCGTACTCACCGGTGAAGGCGCGCTCAGTGCCCTCCTGTCGCATCACAGCGAACTGCAGGGGCGACAGCAGCGCTTCCCATTCATCCTCCGTACGTTCCACCGTTGTCCCGCGGGCCTCCTCGAGCGAGAGAGGCGTAGCACGGTACTTCTCGTCGGAGACACGCTGCGCCGGGGGCGCAGCGAGCGCACATCCCGCCAAGCCCACTGCGGCACCCAAGGCCATCGCCATAAAGGACCGTCTCGACCACTGCCGTGTCATTACTCTACTCCCGTTTTTTATATTTTGTACAAGTATATTATACAAAACGTAGAAAGTCAAGAGCGTTCTGACGCGAGGAGGGCTATGACATCTGCGGTTGGGTCAAGTGAACTGCGATTGCGCCGATCCTGGGGCATTGCGTGGGGGTAGGTTAGGCGGTAGAATCGGTGCTGGGTGCCGGAAGCCGGCTGCCGGCTGCCGGATGCGGGATGCGGGATGTTCGATATTGGACGGGTTCGGGTTCGGTAGGTGGCGAATCTGAAGCGGGGGACAAGAGACGGAGCGTGAGCGTGAGTGGGAAGCGGATGCGTGAGCTGGTCCTGGGGATTGATGCGAGCACAACGGCGTGCAAGGCCATTCTCTGGGACCTGACCGGACGAGCCGTGGCGGAGGGGCGCGCGGCGCTGCCGATGCTGAAACCGCGACCCCTATGGCACGAGCAGCCGGCTGATGCCTGGTGGCAGGCGCTGGTGACGGCAGTCCATGTGGCGCTGGATGGGCAACGTGATCTCTCGGAGCGGATCGCCGCGCTCTGCATCGCGCCGCAGCGCGAGACCTTTGTGCCTGTCGACGCCGCCGGCGAGCCCCTGCGCCACGCCATCGTCTGGATGGACGAGCGGTGCCGCGCGCTGCTGCCCGAGATCGCGAGGGACTACGGCCTTGACCGTGTCCACCAGGAGACGGGCAAGCCGCTCTCCGGCAACCTCGCCCTGGGAAAAATCCGCTGGCTGCAGCGGCACGACCCCGAGGTCTTCGACCGCACGAACAAGTACCTCGATGTCGCCGCCTACCTCATCCATCGTCTCACGGGGTTGTACCGGACCGGTTGGGGATGCGTGGACCCCATGGGTCTCTTCGACATGCGGTCCAACACCTGGGACACATCGCTCCTCGACTACCTAGGGGTTGCCGTCGCGCAGATGCCCGAGGCCTTCCCGCCGGGCACCGTGGTCGGTGAGGTCACGCGGCAAGCTGCAGAGGCCACGGGGTTGCGAACTGGCACACCGGTGGTCGCCGGCGTCGGAGATGGGCAGGCTGGCGGGCTGGGTGTCGGCATCACGGCGCCCGGGCAGGCCTACCTGAACCTGGGGACCGCCGTTGTCTCGGGGACCTACAGCGATCGCTATGTCGTCGATCGCGCCTTCCGCACGATGTACGGGAGCGTACCCGGCTCCTACAGCCTGGAGACAGTGCTGCTGGGGGGCACCTATACGGTCGATTGGTTTGTGGAGAAGATGCTGCCCCACGCGTTGGAGACGATCTCGGATCAACTGACACCTTACGACGCGGCACTAGATGCCATCCCACCGGGTGCTGAGGGATTAATGGCTGTGCCCTACTGGTGTGAGGCAATACAATCAGCGTGACGAAATCATCCTGACCGCAAGGATCGTGGTGCAGTCAAGCTAGTGGAGATACATCGAACAGTCGATGTGGACTGGTAGTGAACAAATGCACGGAGCAAACGCGTGAAGGACAATATTGCCACCGTCCTGGGCATTGACGCCAGCACGACGGGGTGCAAGGCCATCGTGTGGGCGTTGGACGGCACAGCTGTGTCGGAGGGACGCGCCGACCTGCCTCTCCATATGCCCCAGCGTGCCTGGCATGAGCAACCTGCGATTGCCTGGTGGAAAGCCGTCGTTCGTGCCATCCGCGAGGCCACAGCCGGCTGCGACGTCTCAAACGTGGCAGCGATGTGCATCACCCCGCAGCGTGAAACCTTTGTGCCTGTGGATGCTCACGGCGAACCGCTGCGCCCCGCCATAGTGTGGATGGATGAGCGCAGTCGTGAGGTGCTACCGCGCATCGCTGACGAATATGGGGCGGAGCGGATTCATCGAGAGAGTGGGAAACCCCTTTCCGGCAACCTCACGCTGAGCAAGATCGCCTGGTTGCGCGAGCATGAACCGGAGGTGTTCGCGAACACGGCCCACTACCTGGATGTTGCTGGGTTCCTGGTCGAGAAGTTGACTGGCAACTATCGCACGGGTTGGGGTTGCGCCGATCCAACCGGGCTGTTCGACATGCGGCACCACCGCTGGAACCGGGACCTGTTGGACTACTTGGGCATAGATGTAGCCCAGCTCCCTGGAGCCCACCCGCCAGGTGAGATGCTGGGCAGTGTAACTCCCGAAGCTGCGCAGGTGTGCGGTTTGCCTTCGGGGCTGCCGGTTATCGCAAGTGTCGGCGATGGGCAGGCAGGCGGATTAGGTGCTGGCGTCACGAAGAGCGGTCTGGCCTATCTTAGTCTGGGTACTTCCGTAGTGTCTGGTACCTTGACTGAGGAATACGTTACTGACCGAGCCTTCCGCACGATGTACAGCGCGCTTCCTGGTGTCTACAGTCTGGAGACAGTGCTTCTCAGTGGGACCTATATCGTCAACTGGTTCGTAAACCAGATCGCATCTGAGGGCGAGTCACTTGCTGACTACGATGCTAGCCTGGACCAGACTCCACCGGGCGCTGAGGGACTAGTGTTGGTCCCCTATTGGAATAGCTCCCTCACGCCCTATTGGGACGTGGATGCTACCGGCATTGTCGCCGGCTGGCGTGGTATTCACACCCGCGCTCACCTCTACCGGGCTATTCTAGAGGGCATTGCTATGGAGCAGCGCCTCCACAGCGAGCACGTTGCAGCTGCGCTGGGTACATCGTTGAAGGCTTACCACGCGATGGGTGGAGGCACGCGTAGCGATCGCTGGTGTCAGATCATCGCGGACGTGACCGGCAAGAAGGTCTACCGGACGACATCGCCAGAGGCTGCGGCTCTCGGGGCGGGTATCCAAGCTGCCGCTGCTGTGGGTCTGTATCCAAGCATAGAGGTGGCGGCAGCAGCTATGTCCCGCGTTACGCAATCCCCATTTGTTCCTGAGCCCGCTGCGCATGAGTTCTACACCCGGCTATACGGGCAGGTCTACCGCGACCTCTTCCCCGCGCTCCAAGGTTCACTACAGAGGTTAGCAGCCATCACGGATAGCCAACGAGCGTGAGAGCTAAACTCTTAATCCGCGGATGAGACCGTGGCACAAGGAGATCTGCTGGCGATTGCTGAGTACTTATGGCACCAGATCCTCAATACCGATAGGTAACGCGACAAGCCAGCGTGGCACAGGTCTCAATGGCGCCGTGCGCAAGGGCGATCAGGACTGCCATTCATGTCAGCATTCCGGCGTTTTCTCACACGTGAGAAAGGATCCTGCGCCTGACGTATCTGGCGATCGTGGCACTGAAGCTCCCGAGCGATAGAGGGGAAAGCACTCTGTCGTCCGACTCTCGTGTATGTGATGGTAGTGCTAGCTGAACTCTCCTAGTCAGCACCTCCGACCAGAAGTCTGATAGGTATGAGTAGAAGCCTTCGTCGACAGATTCATGACCTTAGCAACGACTACCGTCTGCCAATGGTACCTAGGAAGTCGCAGCCAGGTTTTCGTGGACTAGATCGCACTGACAGTCCGACACCTATTGCATGGATGAGCGCGCGATCGGAGTCTTGGAATGAAACGTACCGCTGGTGCGTGCACCGCGTCGATGTCTACGCCAGAAACCGACGAACCAGTTGCCAACGCGCGAATGCGTGTCTGTTCCCGAGTACGTCACCAGTATGGACACGAGCTTGGTGTAGCTGTGTGCAGCACACGCGCGCTGTGGACGCCAGCTTCCTGCGAAGTTCAACGTTTTGGCTAGATGACGACTAGCTTTCGGGCGCAGTTCTTTTTGAGAGTGGTTTGGAGACGCTTTCTCACGATATAGACGAAAACATGGACAGATCTGTAGTCACTTACCAATGGGGGCAGTCATTGCTGACGGCTTGAGCTACAGGTAGCGGTGGAGCATCTGATCTTCCCACGGAGAGCACACACGCAAGTCGCCTTGGCAGTCTCTGTAGGTATAAGGCTGGGTTCTACTGGGTGGAGAGCGGTGTATGCTGACAATACTTGAAGGCTGCAGGATGCTGTGATCTTCTCAGTTGAGTGTAGTCGTCTGAGATCTGGCTGGCAGAGGGTTACCTCCTAGTCCTATCGAGCTACGCATCCATCAATCTTGATCAGGATGTTTTCTCACACGTGAGAGAGATCAGCCTGTCGTGACATCAGCGTATGAGTCAGATCGAGCAGCAAGTTCACGGCTATCGCGTGAATGAGCACCAGATTAGGAGTGTGCTCGATGTAGTGACCCCCCAAAACTGGAGAGTATAGAGAGTCAAGAAGCAGTGCTATACTCGAAAGCCTAGGAGGTTCAGAGATGCGAAAACGACCACGGACATTCACGCCAGAGTTCAAGTTCCAGCGGGTGCTGGAAGTGGTGACCGGCGCCAAGAGCCCCGGCCAAGTGTGCCGCGAA
>JAFGNI010000329.1 GCA_016927095.1 Anaerolineae bacterium
GAGTGCTTGATCACCGTCACTCGCGCCCCCCGCGCTTGAAGCTCGGGAACCACTCTCAACAACAGCGTTGTCTTGCCACTTCCCGAGTGGCCGACAAAGGCAATAACCGGCGGTCTGCCGGCATCGCCGGCGGCCTGCGCCCCCCCTGCCGCGTCCTTGTCCCATGGCGTCATCAGCTGCCTCCACGCGCAAAGGCAACCGCTATCATTGCCGGCGCAACTCGCGAAAACCTCGAGACACGAGACACGCTTTATGCTCCTATCACCGATCTCAGAAAGCGGATCGCCTGGTCCGTCACCTCAGCGGGTGTCAAGTCCGTCGTATCCAGGTAGAGGTCATAGTGCGCCCTCGCATCTGCGAGTCGAACCTCACGCTCCTCAACCCACCAAGATGAAGGCTGGCTCAGCTGTTCCCGCTGGGCAGCCACCTCCAAGGACACGTCGAGGTAGATCAGCAGGTCGGGGTTCGCGAAGACCCGCCACATCCTGGGTGTCACAGAGTGCTCTTGCCTGATCTCCCTGACCACGTACCCAGCCTCGCGCAGTCGCCGCACCAGCGTGGACTTCCCTGAAGAACAAGGCCCCACCACACCAATGACGGGCTGCCCAGACCGATAGGGGCCTCGCTCCTGAGACATCACACCACTAGCGATGGCCGCCGCCGGCGAGCTGTCCACCGGACCTTTTGCGGCAACTGAGCATGAGCATAGCAGGTCCGCGATCGTTAGCGATCTGGGACGGGCATCTCCACCGTCATTCGGCGCGGACCCTCCGGAGGGCCGCTTTGGACGTGCAGAGCGATGACGCTCGTATCGTCCCCGGCCCGCCCATCATCAGCTGCAAGAGCTTGCTCAAGAAGCCCGTCCGCGACAGCCTTGGCCGATGGCAATAGCTGCCAGAGCGCCTCGATGGCTTCGGGGATGTCCAACTGCCGGTCTGATTGGCCGCCTGCGTGCACCAAGCCATCGGTACAAGCTACGGCCAAGAGCCCCGGCACCAGCTCGACATGTTCCACAAGGGGACGGGTATGGCGGTAGAAGCCCAGCGGCGGCGCGTCGGCGACAAGCTCCAGCACGTCCTCTCCGGGCCGTCTGATGAACACCGGCGAGTTCCCACAACGCGTCACCAACAGCGTCTGACTATCCAACTCGACGGACAGGATGATCAGTGTCGCCGATACACGACCGCTGCGACGGGCGTAGAGCATGTCATTGGCGGCGCGGGCTGCTGCACCATCGCGCACCCCTTCTGCGAGATCCGAAATGACCTTGCGCACCACTTGGGTCGAGAGTGACTTCGCTGCGTACCCCGAGCTCTGTCCATCGACGAGCACGAAAGAGATCCCTCCGTGCGGGCGCTCAATCATCTCCAGCGTATCGCCGCTTTCACGCGCAGCCCATTTGTTGACTTTGCTGGCTGCAAACGACAGATGCATGGTCGTCTGCTCTCATGCGGAGGTATCGGCATCCGTATCCGAAGGCGGTGCGTTGTCTTCCTCGCCGCCATCAGCCGGGCCACCGACCGGTTCGTATTTCCCGCGAATCGCACCGGGCAGAATCGAGAGCTCGACACCATCAGCAAGCCTGATGCGCGCCTCATTAGCCTCGAAATCGAGGTGGGTTAGGTCTCCGATAAAACCACCGATGGTCACGATCCGCTGACCAACCGCAAGCTCCTCCTCACGCCGCTTCTGCCGCCGGCGAGCCGTCCACTGCGGCAGAAACATGAAGACAACCATGGCCACGATGATCACACCCCAGAACAACAGCCCTCCGTCTTGTCCCATCAGGTTCCTCGTTTCTCTGCTAGATTAGCGGCAGCTACATAGTGGCCCAGATAGCCGCAGGTACTTGAGAGAGTCGCCTCCCAACAGCCCCACTGTGGCCACAAGATTATACCGCCTATGGCGTGTTGTGCCACCGACCAGATCTGGTAGAATGCAGCCGATCCAGCGGAGCATGACAGCGAAGACAGGACATCGTGACCAGCGAGCATCAGGTACATCAGCTCCGGCTTCTGCACCGGGCTACGTTAGCCTTTGGCGCCAGCCTGCACCTAGACGAGATCTTCCACACGGTTCTGGAGGAGGTACGTCACGCGCTTCATGCGAGTGGCTGGGCTGTGTGGGTGCTGGATGAGAAAGGTCTGGCGCTCACGTGCCGGCAAGCCGCCGGCCCGGGAAGTGAACAGCTACTGGGATACCATCTGCCGGCCAATGTGCCGTTGCTGGTGCCGGTCGTCCGCAACCACGAAAGCCTCTACGTGCGCGATGCCCGAAGCCACCCGAGTTTCGACGGGCGTATTGCCCTGCAGCGTGGTAGCCAGGTACGGTCGCTGATCTGTGCGCCCCTGTCGATCATCGAACCCACCGGCACTAACATCACCGTCGGCGTCATCGTCGTCATTGCAGAGAAACCCGATGCCTTCACGCCGGATGATCTTGCTCTTGTGGATGCGTTTGCAGCGTCGGCTTCCGTGGCCATCCGCAACGGTCGCCTCTATCAACAAGCTCGGCAGGAAATCGACGAGCGCCGTCGTGTTGAATCAGCACTACGCGAAAGTGAGGGGCACTACAGGACGCTCGTAGAGACCTCTCCAGACGCGGTCGTGTTGATTGACCTCAACGGCCGTATCCAAATGTGTAACCGTAGGGCCCTGGAGCTCTACGGCTATGACCGGGCCGCCGAACTCCTCGGGCGCACCTATCTGACCCTCTTCCCGCCCCAGTCAAGGGCAAGAGCCATCCACGGCTTTGAGTCTGTCTTGCAGGGTACGGCCCTGCGCAACGCCGAGATCACCCTTCTCCGCCGGGACGGCACCTACTTCGAGGGTGAGATCGCAGCAGCGTTGGCCGCCGACAACGCGGGAGAACCAGCTAGCATCGTGGGGTTTGCTCGTGACATCACGGACCGCAAGGAAGCCGAGGCCGCGATGCGCCGGCATAACGAGGAGCTGAGCATTCTCAACGATATGGCTATGGGGATCAGCAAAGCTCGAAACTTGGAGCGGTTGCTTCGGACCGCCGTCGACAAGACTCTCGGTGCTCTTGACATCGACACGGGGTGGATCGTTCTGTTCGCGAGCGACAGACAGGCCGAAAATGGAGCAGAGGTCCCCGTAGCCGTCTACCGAGGTGTGCTGGCAGAACCGACCATCAGAGCGCGGAGCAGGCTGCTGCGCGAGGAAGTCGAAGCGTGTGCGCGCCAGTCCGCTCAGCCCGTTGTCCGCCATGCTGTCGAGCTCTTCGATCTCCGTGCCGGCGTTGCAGCATCGTGTCCGGTTGTCGGCATACCACTCACCGCGTCGAACGTGGTAGTCGGCGTGATGGGCATGGTGGGCCTTAGCAGCCATCGCGCCCGCAGCATCCCCGCGCGGCAGATACAGCTTCTATCGGCAATTGGTGCCCAGGTCAGCATCGCCGTAGAGAACGTACGCCTAGCGGCAGAAGCTGCAGAGGTCGAAATACTGCGCGAACTCGAGCGCATGCGGTCCGGACTCATCGCCGACTTCTCGCACGATCTGAGGACACCGTTGGGCCTGATCGAGATGTCGGCATCCACGCTCCTTCGTGACGACCTCGCACTGGATGATGAGCTGCAGGATGACCTGCTGCGGGATATCATGACGCAGACCCGACGGCTTTCGCATCTAGTCGAGGGGATCCTTGACCTAGGTCGGCTGGAAAGCGGGCAGCTGCAGCTCAATCGCATCGCTGTCGACGTCGGTGTGCTGATCGACCACGTCAGTCAGGAAATGCAGAAGCGATACACTGACCATCGCTTCGCACTGGACACGTCCGGAGAGCCCCTCCTCGCCAACGCGGACCCTCATCGCATTGAGCAGGTGCTCTACAATCTGCTCGATAACGCCGCCAAGTACAGCCCGCAGGGCGGGGACATACGCACCTTAGGGCAGAGAAGTGGCGACAGCATCCTCGTACGTATCATAGACACCGGCATCGGCATCCCGCAAGATCAACTCCCCCTCGTCTTTGAGCGCTTCTATCGCGTGAACGATGTGGCAGCTGAGGGGATCGGCGGCGTCGGCCTTGGGCTTTCCGCTTGTAAGGGCATCATCGAAGCTCACGGTGGGGAGATCTGGGTCGAGAGCACCCACGGTTCAGGAAGCACCTTTGCCTTCACCTTGCCAACTGCGCCCGACTTGGCATAGCGAAGGGCTATGGTATGGTGAGGCTAGTTGTGGGCTCCGGCGAAGCTGAGAGCGAACGCGTCAGGGGTACGCGCCCCTCAGCGCCGACATCACCTCCCCCGCCGCCTGCGCGGAGACCTGAGGAAACTGTATGAGAGCGCCCAGAGTTCTGGTTGTCGATGATGAGCCCAGGTACGTCCGCCTCATAGAGATCAACCTGGAGGCCAGCGGCTACAGCGTGCTGACCGCCACTGACGGTCCGGAGGCCGTCGAGTTAGCGGCTCAGGAGGACTGCGATCTGATACTCCTGGACATCGGACTGCCCAGGATGGATGGCTACGCAGTGTGTAAGGAGATCCGCCGGTTCTCCGATGTACCCGTGATTATGCTGACTGCCCGGGGACAAACCTCAGATATCGTGCAGGGACTCGATGCTGGCGCCGACGACTACATCCCCAAGCCCTTCAGCGCCCAAGAGTTGTTGGCTCGGATTCGGGCACGGCTGCGAAGGTCCGAGCTGGAGCCTCGGGAGAAGAAGCCAGTCTATCAGTACGGCGATGTCACACTCGATACGGTGCGGCAGCGCCTCTTTGTCAAGGATAAAGAAGTCCACCTAACGCCCACGGAATACCATCTACTGACCGAGCTTGTCGCTCACGCGGGTCGCGTCTTGGTGACCAGTTACCTGCTCAGCGAGGTCTGGGGCTCGGAGGATGCAGATCCCCGTCTTCTCTGGCAAGCCATTCACAGACTACGCGGCAAGATCGAGCGTGATCCCACCCACCCCGAACACATTCAGACACGCTCGGGCATAGGCTATATCTTCCTTGGCGAGGAGCCGTAGCATGACCACCCAACCTGTACTGCTGGCCGAGGCCACGATAGACGTCCCTATCGCCTTCGCTCGAACCTGGTTCCTGGAACTGGCTGAACACCCCGAAAGGTACGAGTTTGAGACCCACAGTGGCTTCACCTTCACCCAGGGTGAGTTCGGTGAGCCAGGCGCGCGGTTCCAGACACAAGAACGCTTCGGTGGTCTGGCGAAACTCACTCTGAGATTCGAGCTAACTGATGTGGCACCACGCCGCTTCACGTTCCGTCTGCGCCGACCGGTGCACCACATCTGGGGCTACTTCGAGCTGGATCCTGTGGGCGTGGAGATAACGAAGCTGCGCTTGGCTGTTGGCAGCGACCACCAGCTTCAACGCACGATGCTCCAGACGCCACCTCTGCGAGGTGCTATACAGCACCAGATCGAAGGTGAAGTAGCTCACATTGCGGATTCAATGACATCGTTGTACAAGTCAAAGCAGGAGGTGTGACCTATGGGGTTCTTCAAGAAGATCGTCGATGCCCTCTTCGGCTCCGCAGAGGGTGAGATCCGCGATCCCGACGGCATCTATCTCTATGTCAAGTGCGGACGCTGTGGGGCTCCCGTTCGGGTCCGAGCCGACAAACGACACGACTTGCAGCGCGACTACGACACCAACGAGCTCATCCTCCACAAGGAAATCATGGACGGCAGGTGCTTCAGCTTGATGCAGGCGACGGTCCGCTTCGCTCCCAACTACCGTATCGTCGACCAGCAGCTAGAGGGAGGCGAGTTCATCTCTTGGGAGGAGTACCGCGATCTGACCAGGCCTTCTCAGGATCAAGGCAACAGCGCCGTAACTGAGGAGAAGTCCACACCCGAAAGCTGATCCCAGCCCTCAGACCGCTACACGCCTGGCCCTGGCCCGCATCCGTATGGTTGGCTTGGTCGGCATATACCTTGGCCGACTGCCTTCAGTTGTCCACTCTTTACCGACCAGCCAGTGTCGCTCAGGCAGGTGAACCGCCGCAGGCGATCTCTCACTCCAAGAGATCCAGCGCATACCACAGAGCGGTTGCTCCCGACTCTGTATAGGAAGCCAGGCGCTCTCGAAGCATCTCCAAGTCCAGATCGTCGCCCACAAGGTAATCCTCGCCCACGACCACTACCGGCGCCTGCCCCCACAGCTCCTTTGGCACGGCCAGACGCTCAGCAAGGGCATCTGCCAGCTCGCGGTTGTCCTCCAGCGATCTGGTTTCGAAGGAGAGTTGGGGATAGACACCCTTCAGGTAGGTCAGATCATATCGGGTCCGCTCGCAGGTGTCGGTGCAATCGGCGCTCTCCAGGTAAAGCGCGAAGATGGGGATCGGGGAGGCACAGACCTCGCTCTCCTCGTCATCCACACAGCTCTCTAGACCTTCACCGGCAAGTCCGCCAAAAGGATCCTCACCCACGGTTTCGATAGACTCCGCCGCAATGTTGCCAAGCGCTGCAACTGGCGGCCAGTCGTTGCCGCCGGCGCCGAAGACGCACTTGAGATAGGGCAGCAGTCCCTCACGGATTGCGCGCTCGCCAACATAGGCCATTGCGTCGACAACAACGACGGGGATATCCCAACGACCGGCCTCCCCCACAAGATGCGCCTCTGTTGCCAGAAAGGCTTCATAGCCTTCGGTA
>JAFGNI010000040.1 GCA_016927095.1 Anaerolineae bacterium
CCCATGGTATCACCTCGTGGCAGATTGTCCTGGCTATCCCTATTCTACCGCATCCCTCTTCCCGATTTCAGATGCGTACGCCCTGTCACCGAAAGCCTGGCGCTACACACGAGACGCTGCTGAGGTATAATGGACGCTCGATGTGGGTAGACAACGGAATCGCAAACGTGCACCTGAAGCGGGGAAGCGCCGTTACGATCGGCGCCTTTGATGGCGTGCACCGCGGACATGAGGCGCTGATCCGGCGCATGGTCGGCGGCGCAGTAAGGCGGGGCCTGGTCCCCGTGGTCGTGACCTTTGATCCACTGCCCGGACAGGTGTTGCAGCCCGAGAGCTATCAGCTCCTGTCGTCGCTGGATGAACGCCTGGACCGCATCGCCTCCTTGGGCGTTCAGGGCACCGTCATCCTGCCCTTTGACCACGCCTTTATGGCGACCCCAGCCGGTGTGTTTGTGGACCTGCTTTTCCACCAATTGCGGATGCGGGGACTATGGGTCGGCCCGGACTTCGCTCTGGGGAAGGATCGCGAGGGCAACGTCGCGTTTCTCCGGGACGCGGGATTGCGCCAAGGCTTCAGCGTGCACGTATTTGAGGAGACAGTCCTCTGGGAGGGGCAACCGGTCCGCAGCAGCCGGATTCGCGGCGCGCTCCGCTCTGGCGATGTCCAGGAGGCCAACGGCTGTCTAGGCTATGCCTACCGCCTGACGGGCACGGTCACCCACGGCGACGGGCGAGGGCAGCGGCTGGGTTTCCCGACAGCCAACCTCCGGATCTCGGACCACCGCCTGCTCCCTGCCAACGGCGTCTACGTCTGTGAGGCACAGCTTTCCGGCAGCCGCTATGCTGCCATGACGAACATCGGCACACGCCCTACCTTTGACAACGGCAAGCGCACGGTGGAAGCCTACCTCTTGGACTTCGACCGGGACATCTACGGGGCCGAGATGCAACTGGCCTTCTTGAAGCGACTGCGCCCCGAGCTGCGCTTCTCTTCGGTCGAGGCCCTCATCGAGCAGATGGTCGAGGATGAAACAACAGCGCGACACTGGCTCCGCATCGATGGCGGTGTCCGGTGCGTGGAACACCCGGCTGTCGAGCCGGCTGCGCAAGACCAAAGATCATAAGGGGCGCGGCTGCAGCCGCCTTCCCGGCAGGTGCAGCGCCTAGTGGCGCTCCTCAGCCTCGGAAACCGAGAGGCCATAGACATCGCGGCGACGCCAGCCTGACATCGCGGCGACCTCACGAGCCGCCTGTGAGCGGCTCAGTCCTTCAGACATGCGGTCGGCGAGCGCCTGTCGAACGCGGGCCTCAGGCCAAACTGCAGATTCCTCGGAAGCCCCAGCGACCACCAGCGTAAACTCCCCTCTAGGTGGATTGGAGGCAATCCACTCAAGCGCGGAGGCCAGGTCACCGCGCCAGACTTCCTCGTAGAGCTTGGTCAGCTCCCTACAGACAGCGACCTGGCGGTTGCCAAGGACACGGTGCATCGCCGCCAATGTCTGCGCAACGCGGTGGGGCGCCTCGTAGAAAATCAGCGTCGCTGCCACCGCCTTAAGCCTCTCAAGCGTGGCTTCGGGATGCTTTCGCGGCAGGAAACCCACAAAGTAGAATTGGTCCGTGGGGAGCCCCGAGACGACCAGCGCAGCAGTCTGCGCAGACGGACCGGGGATGGGGACAACCGGCACACCCCGCTCGATAGCCGCCCGGATCAACGGGAAGCCAGGATCTGAGATCCCGGGCATACCGGCCTCCGAGATCAACGCCACGTCGCCGGTTTCGAGCGCGACCAGGATCTCCTCCAGCTTCTGGCGTTCGTTGGCCTCAAAGTAAGAGGTTACCGGCGTGGCAATCTCGTAGTGCTGCAGCAGCACCCCGGCCTTGCGGGTGTCCTCGGCGGCGATCAGGTGCACTGCCTTCAGCACCCGCAAGGCTCGGAGCGTTATGTCCTCTAGGTTCCCAATCGGGGTCCCGACGACATAGAGCGTCGACATCAATGATTCTTAACGAAGACGATGTGGGCAAGGGAGGTGGAGCAGAGCCCCTCGTAGTTAAGCACGATCTCCGCGGAGATTGGTGGGTGATTGGGATCATCCCGTGAGTGAATCTGGACCCGGAAGACGCCGTCCACAGCCTTGGGGGCGTTGTCAAAGAACTGCTCCCAGCCGGAGTCACCATAGACCGGCTTATCTCCAGAGGTCACAACCGTGTCGATACCCCCGCCCCACACGTGGATGGGGTATCCCCGCAGTGGGTTCCCATCGATATCCTCAACCGTGCCCGCCACCCCCATCCACGCACAACCATAATAGGGCGTCTCGTAGGTGAGCTCATACGTGAACGGATAGGGCGAGCGGGTGACCCGCGGCGTCGGCGTCGACGTTGGCTTCGGCGTCGGTGGTGGCGTCGTCGGCGCCGGCGTCGGCGTGATCGTCGGCGTGAAACTGGCGGGCGGCGTCGGCGTCACCGTGGGTGTCGTCGTCGCCGTCCATGTAGCAGCCGGCACATCTGTCGGCGTGGGGCTGGGCGTCGTCGTCGCGATCAGCACGCGCTGAGGTTCCGGAGGGAACGGGTTGATGGGCAGATACGGATTGATCGCGATGACGATATAGCATATGAGTATGAGGATCGTCAGCCCCAACACCACCAGACTGGCAATACTGTAGATCTGTTCCCGCTGCCCCATGGCCGCCTCCTAGGATTCTGGCGCGATGAAGACCTGGATATCTGCGGAGGCCCGCAACTCATCCAACCACGTTCGGACGGCCTGGTCTCGCAGCAAACGCAAGTTCTCGGGCTCGATCTCGCGATCAGGAACCCGTTCAACCACTTGCACGATGTGGTAGCCCAGCTCACTCTGGATGATGTCACTGAGTTGGCCAGGTTGAAGCGCAAAGGCCGCAGTCTCAACCTCCCTAGAGGTCAAGACACCGATGGGGAAGAAGCCCAGATCTCCCCCGAGATCTCGGGTGCTGATATCCTGGGAGTAGGTTCGGGCCAGGGAGGCAAAGTCGCCGCCAGCTTGAAGCTGGCTCAACACGAGCTGGGCCTCCTCTGGCGTACTGACCACGATATGGCGGGCGTGCACGTGCTCAGCCTGCGTTGGGACTGCCTCGGCAATGCGGTTTGCCATCTGGGTGGCAAGCATATCCTGCCGCAGTTGAACCCGCATCTCGTCCAACGTAATGCTCTCTTGCTCGAGCCAAGCCTCGAAGGCCTCAGCACCGATATCCGCGCGTAAACCCTCAATCGTAGTATCGATGTCTTCATCCGTGACCGTAGCACCTTCCCGCACAGCCGCCTGCTCGATCAGCTTTTGTTCCACCATCAAATCAAGGACCCACTGACGTCCCTGAGCCAACGCACTTTGGCCCT
Organism: Anaerolineae bacterium; assembly: GCA_016927095.1. The sequence goes on from JAFGNI010000040.1 coordinate 3,373, forward strand.
CTGGTGTGGTAGGATCCTGCCCAGCAGCGACCATTGATGCTTCATAGCGCCCTACCTGGCGCTCGTACTCTTCAAGCAAGATCGGCTCACCGTTCACGATAGCTGCCATGGACTCCGTCGCGGTCGTGGGTTCTGGTTCAGCATCAGGGGCTAAGGGCGGCGTTGCGGTCGCCTCGGGCTCAGAGGATGGTGGCTCTGCCGGCGCCACCGGGGTCGCCGTTGGCAACGACGGCGGGGCACTGGGTATGTCGGTGCTGCACGCAGGTGCTAGGATTAGCTGAGCCAGCGCCACCAGCATCAGCAGCTTGGTGCATTTCATGGAATTCCTCCCAGGTAGGATACGCTTTCGCCGTAGCGGCGATGCAAACCGCCCTAGCGGTGATGCATACTGCCATTATAAACCGAGCCAGATTTTAACGCAATTCTAGCCCACTTCAACACCCCTTGACCCTGCCTCGGTTTCTATCTACAATCGCATCGAACGCGCTGTCGCGGCGACGAGAAGACGGCCCGTGCGGGGGAGGGACAGACATCGCAGTCGATACTGAGTGCCACATCAGGCCTATCCAGGCCGGACGTGATATGCCCGCAGTTTTGGATCTGGTCGAAATCGGGTTCCGGAAAGAACTGGATCCGCAGGGCTGGAAGATGCTGCAGCAGATGCGGCGGCTCACGCAATCTGGCGCCCTGGCCCGCATATTCTACAGCACCAGCGGCGATGCTGCCGGTTTCGTCTGCGTCAAGAACGGGCAAATCATCGGGAATCTCTCGCTGCGCTACGCTTCGCCACGCAGCCAACATGGCCGGATGATCGGGAATGTGGTGGTCCACCCCGACTACCGCGGCGTGGGCATTGGACGCGCCCTTATGGAAAAGGGCATCGAGGCAGCCCGCAACCAAGGCGCGGCATGGGTTGGCCTGGAGGTCCGCGCAGACAACCAGATCGCCTGCCAGCTCTACGAGCACCTGGGCTTCCGGCCCGTCGGAACCATCGAGCATATGCTGCGACCCGAAGGCCTTCCCTGGCCCCAAGCACAACGCCCGGCACCCGCCTGGCGCGTCTCAAAATCGCACGACAACCACCAGTGGCGGCACCTGGCGGGGCTGATGCACGCCTACGACCAACGGCTGATCCTGGAAGTGGAATCGCGAGAGTATCTCTTCGGCGGCTTTGAGCGCCGTCTCAACCAGTGGCTGTCAGGCCAGTCGGAACGGGCCTGGGTCTACGAGACAGATGAAGGTGAGGTACGTATGGCAATCCGGCTCCAGACGGACCGCCGGTTCAAGTTCCTGATCTGGGAGCTGCTGCTCCACCCCAACTGCACGGAGCAGGAGACTCAGGAAATGATGGCACAGTGTCTAGCGGGCAGCCGGCATTTCCCCACCTGGCCCGTCGTCGCCTTGGTCCCCGAGCATCGCCCCCTGCTCCAAAGCCTCAAAGCCACCGGCTTCGAGATCCATCGTACACTGCAGCAGATGATTCTGGACCTGTAGCCGGCGGCGCAGCCTGCGTCGCCCTCGCGCGCGTCTAGACCTGAACGGTCTGGCCCCAACCGAAGAACCGCGCAGCCGTTGAGAATGCCATCCCCGCATTAGCGGCTGCTTCGGCATCGGTCTCGGCGTCGCCCACGAAGATGGCCATCTCGGGCCCGACGTGGAAGCGCTGGCATGCTGCCAACAACATGCCCGGTGCTGGCTTGCGCCAGCTCGAAGCCGCCGACACGTGAAGGCCCAATCCAGCCGCGCCAATCTCCAGTTCCTGGATTAGGAGCCGGTAGGCAACACGACTCAAGGAGAGGCGGTCGTCTCCCACCGAGACGAACCATGGAACCTGGGCGAGCTGTGGGAGATGCGCCGCGATTCTCACGAAGCGTGCGCCCAAGTCGCGTGGATCCGGGTACTTCAGCTCTCCCGTCGCGGCTCCCCAGGCCGGGCCGGCCTGGTTGGTTGCCACCGCAATCCTTGCCCCCTGAGCCTGCAGCTCCGCGATCTTCTCGACCACACCGGTTAACGGCCGTTCGCCGTATTTCTCCACGAGCGTGCCGTCCAGGTCGAAGATATGCAGCATCGCCATTGGTGACCCCCAAGAAACCAGAAGCGAGCGGGACGGGCCCGCTCGCTCACAACGCCGTCAAACGTTCACCTATGAGACCAGGGAGCGCTGCCGCAACACCTCGTAGAGCGCCACGGAACCGGCGACGGCGGCGTTCAGGGAGTTGATCCGCCCATGCATCGGCATGCGCATCACCCAGTCACAGCGCTCGCGCACTAGCCGCCGCAGGCCTTCAGACTCACTGCCCACAACCAACGCCAACGGCACGTCGAGGTTGACCTCTGTGTAGAGCTGCGCCCCATAGACGTCCTCCAGACCTGCCACCCAGATCTCGGTCTCCTTGAGGCTTTCGATCTCCTGCGCCAGGTTGGTTACTTGCGCGACCAACATATGCTCGGCTGCCCCGGACGATGTGTTGACCGTTGCCGGCGTGATGCCCGCCGCTCGACGCTCCTGAATCACTATGCCATGGACGCCAACGGCCTCTGCCGTCCGGATCAAGCTGCCGAGGTTGTGGACATCCTGGACAAGGTCCAGTAAGAGGAGTAAGGGCATCTCCGCTCGCTCCTGAGCCAGATCCAGCATCTCGGAGACGCTCGCATAGGGATAGCCGGTCGTCTCGAGGGCCACGCCCTGGTGTTGATCCGTGCTGGCCAGTTGCTGGAGATCGTGACGCGGCACGGTCTCCACGGGCACGTGGTGTGCTGCCGCGAGCGCCGTCATCTCATCAACAATGGACGCTTGGACCGTACCTTGGGCCAAAAGCAGCCGGACCGCGCGGCGACGCCCGGCGCGGAGGGACTCTGTGACCGCGTGACGCCCATAGAGCGTTTCAGTCACGGGGCTAGACCCTGCGCTTCAATCGCCAGGTTGTGTCGTGGGGGCCATCCTCGATGGCAATCCCGATCTCATCCAGCCTGCTGCGAATCGCATCCGCTTGGCTCCATTGCCTGGCTTGGCGCAACTCTCGTCGCATTTCCAGCAGGTACTCCACCAGCTCCTCCACCACGGGCCCACCGATCTCGGCCTCTAGATCCTCCGGCAGTATCCCCAGGACGCCCTGCGCCAAGTCGCGAAACAGCTTGTCCATTGCCGCAAGCGTGCCCAGGCTTGCCTCACCCGCCTCCAAAGTACGGTTCACTTCCTTCACAAGCTCGAAGAGAACCGCAAGGGCTTCTGGGGTGTTGAAGTCGTTGTCCATCGCCCTCTGGAAATCCTCACGGTAGTCCGCCAGTGATGAGACGTCCGCCAGGGCCGCGGTACCGGCGCCCATAGACGGCAGCGACATCTGCATACGCCGGCGAAGCGATCGCACCGTCTGATGAAGGCGGTTGACGCCGCGTTGGGCGGCTTGGAGCGCATCCCGGCTGAACTCAATCGGGCCGCGATAGTGTCCACTGAGGACGAAGTAACGAAGCGCCTCCGGCGAGTAGAGTTTGAGAGCATCCCTCACCGTCAGGAAATTGCCGAGGCTCTTGCTCATCTTCTGACCGTTGACCAGCAAGGATCCCACAAGGAGCCAGTAGTTGGCATAGGGGGCCTGGTTGTGGGCGACAGCCTGTGCGACCTCGCAATCGTTGTGAGGGAAGATGTTCTCCAAGCCACCACCGTGAATGTCGAAGGTCTTCCCCAGATACTTGTTGGCCATCACCGAGCACTCGATATGCCACCCAGGGTATCCCTCGCCCCACGGGCTGCGCCAGCGCAGCAGATGCTCCGGTTCTGCCCGCTTCCAGAGCGCAAAATCGGCAGGATCTCGCTTCTCCTCCCGCACATCAACGCGGGCGCCTGCCTGCAGTTCGTCCAGATTGCGCCGCGCGAGTTTGCCGTAGTCGGGGAAGCGCTCAATCGAGAAATAGACGTTCCCCGCCACCTCGTAGGCGTAGCCGGCGTCGATGAGGTCCTGAACCCAGACGATGATCTCCGGGATATGGCAACTTGCCCGGGGTGAGATGTTGGGCCGGCGCAGCCCAAGGGCATCCATATCATCCTGGAAACTCCAGATGTAGCGTTCCGCGACCTCCATGGGGCTCACGCCCTCGCGGCGCGCCCCGCGCACCAGGCGGTCCTCACCCGTGTCGAGCATATGCCCGACATCGGTGAAGTTCCGGACGTAGCGCACCTGGTAACCCAGATGTGAGAGGTAGCGCACTACGACATCCATCGCCACATAGGTCTTGGCGTGACCAAGATGCGCATGATCATAGACGGTCGGGCCGCAGACGTACATGCGAACGTTTTCGCGATCGGCAGGGCGGAACCGCTCGAGCTTGCGCGAGAGGTAGTTGTAGACCTTGAGCGCCACGATGATTTTCCTCTTCAGGCTAAAGTGAACTGCCTAATCTGCGTTCGGTCGAGCGAAGATCATGCGCCCGGCCGCCGTCTGAAGCACCTTGTTCACAGTGACGTCGATGGTCGAGCCGATAAAGCCTATGCCTTCTTCCACAACAACCATCGTCCCATCATCGAGATAGCCAACACCTTGATTGTACTCCTTGCCCTCTTGAAGGACGTGGATAGTGAACGTCTCACCCGGCAGGAGCACCGTCTTAACTGCATTGGCCAACTCGTTGACGTTAAGCACCTGAACGGACTGCAGCTCGGCAACCCGGTTCAGGTTATAGTCATTCGTGAGGATCGCGGCGCCCATCTCCTTGGCCAAGGCGATGAGCTTATCATCGACCTCGCGCACCGTGGGGACATCTTGATCCACGAGATGTACAGGGATCGGTGAGTCCTCCTGTAACTGCCGGAGGATCTCCAGGCCGCGACGACCGCGGTTCCGTCTCAAGGTGTCTGCAGAGTCGGCAACGTGCTGCAGCTCATTCAAGACGAAGAGCGGCACAATGAGCTCTCCCTGGATAAAGCCCGTCCGGCAGATATCCGCGATGCGACCGTCAATGATCACGCTGGTGTCTAGCAGGACACCCGCGGGACTCTGGGCTGCCGCTGGCTCGACGGGCGCCCCCGCTGCCTCCTTGGAAGAGAACCGATCCCGCACGCCCTGCACCAGCTCTGGACGCACGATCGCGATCATCAACCCGACATAGCCAAAGGCAGCCGCAACGATGAAGGGGAGGAACTCACCCAGTGGCTGAGGCAGATACGAAATAGGATAGGCCGCAATGGCACCGAGGGCCAGACCTATGAATAGGCCAACGGTTGCGGAGAAGATCACAGAAGCTGGGACCTGCTCAACGAGCCGGCGCAGGCGATTGAACGGTCTGAGCACCAGCCTAGGGGTCAGAAACCACCCGATGAGCGCCCCCGACAGACCCGCAAAAGCCATAATGAACTGATGGACAGATGAAGGCAAATTCGGAAACTGATGAAGAAAAGTACTTACGGCGATACCGGCTGAACCAAAAACAAGAACACCGAGGATCCGGAAAATAAGTCTGATCTGTTTTCCATGCATAGCGATAACTCCGTGATATTGTAGGGGGCGACCGTGGCAGGTCGCCCGTTTTAAAGGTGCGTTTTCCGGACCGCACTCTCGATCACACCGGACGACTTTGGATAAGACAACGAGCCGCGCCTGCGTGATCCACGGTCCCTGATGAGGCCAACCAAAGGCATAAGGGCACAACCTGCTTTGACCAAAATCTTAGCACACTCAGGTAGGATGTCAAAGCTGTTGACCGCCTACTTTACGTCATCTCCCGGATTTTGAACAGTCACCTGTTGACTTTGTCGCGCGTTTTCGCTATATTGTAGCCGAACCAAATCCGCCTAAGGAGAAGACCAATGGCCCGTTGCCCGGAATGTGGTCATAAGTTGGAGCTCCCCGAGGGTCTTGAACGCTGGGACCGCATCCACTGCGATGGGTGCGGCGCTGAGCTGGAGGTGTTGAGGCTCAGACCGCTGGAGTTGGAGGCAGTGTTCGACTTCGAGGACGACGATGACCTGAATGAGATCGACGAGCTGGACGACGACGATGAACTAGCAGAGGATGAGGACTGGGACGAAGACGACGACAGCGATGACGATGACGACGATGATGATGACGATGATGATGACGATTGGTAGATGATCGTGACATGATCCTGACCTTGTCCAGGAACGACAACAGGCCACCGGTGGTACCGGTGGCCTGTTGCGTTAGCTGTAGGCAATCAGATGGGCTGACCTACGCGGACCTTCTCGAGAGCACAAAAAGCACCAGAACCGCGATTGCAAGCGCCAGGACGATGAAACCACTCACGCGGAGGACGATGTTCAGCACATTCGTCACACCCGATCCGCCCTCTTCGCCCTCAGGCTCAGAGGTGGGGGTGTCCGTTGTCGCATCCGGGTTCGATTCGTCAGGGGCGGCTTGCGACCCAGATCCACCTTCGCGGGCGTAAGCAAGTTCAAGGTTGAGCACCTGCCCAGAGCTGAGTATGAAGTTCCACTGACCACCATCGGTAAGCGAATAACCGGGCGGCGCTGTATGGCGCAGGATGTAGTTGCCGGGATCCAAATCTCTGAAGCACCAGGGCTCGCTGATGCCATCGGTGGTTCGACTGTCCACGGGCCCGCTCTGCGCCAGCAGGTTGATCTGGGCATTGGGCAACATCATCTCCGCCTCATCAGCCTGCCGGAACCCATCGCTGTTGGCATCGTAGAACCCTAGGACACAGACCGAGGCCTTGCCCTCTGCCGGCGCCGCGGGCACGCCCCCAGCACCAGGATCTGGGTTATCGACAGCACCACCGGGCTCCGCAGTAGGTTGCGCCTCCGCAGGCTGTTCTTCCTCGACTGGTGCTACGGTCGGTGTCGGCGTGGGCACAGCTTCACCAGTCGTAGAGATGACCAATTCCTGCCCGATGGACAGTAGGCTCTCTGAGGTGAGGTTGTTCAGATCGTAGATCTGCTGGGGATCAACGCCGTAAGCCAAGGCGAGGCCGAAGACCGTGTCACCAGCGACGACCTCATGGACGATAGACCCTGCCGGATTTGCCGTCGGCGTGAACTGCGGCGTAGGCGGCGTCTCAGGCGTGGGGGGCGGGGGCTCTAGCGTGGGTGTCGGCGTCTCCGCAGGCGTCAGCATCGTCAGGCTGACATTGTCGATGTAGGCGTCGTTGTGCTTGATCGCCCACTTGCCGTAGGCCTGAACAAAGATGGTTGCGGCGCTTGCACCACCGACGGTGGCCTGAACTGGGCCTACCCGACCGAAGGTGTCATAGTAGTAGTAAGGTGAGCTCCAGACAATGCTCGAGGAAAAGGGGTCGGTGCCACCATTGGGATCAATGCCTACCCGGAAGTAAAAGGAGTACGGATCACCGCAGGAATAGGCATCGCCATCTTCACCACACGACCAGGCATGAGCATGGAAGGACGCCTCAACCTGAGAACCGGCTGGGATGTTGCGCACCACCTGGTAGTAGCCGGCATTCTGCTTGCCAAAGAAGGTAAAGCACATGCCGCTGTAGTAACCGTCGTAGATGCGATCCGGATCGGCATTGAATGGGTGCTCATTGGGAATGACCTTGCACTCCGGACGCTTGAACTCACCCTCTTCCCACCACGTCACCCAACCCTCCGGCGTGAAGATCTCACCATACTGCGCACCGGTGAAGGTGTCGCGGGTCCAGTTACCTTCATTGGGCGTGGAGTTGTCAATGGCGCGACCGATACCCTCAAACCCGGGGTTGACTAGGAGGTTGGTACCGGCTTGTTGGCGGCTAGGGCTTTGCACCTCGTCAGCCCGAACGAACGAGCTGGGAACGAGCGCCAGCAAGGTGACCGCCGCCAACAAGAGCGTAGCCACCAACTTGAGTTTCTTACCAATCATGGGCTTGTGCCTCCTTAGATAAGATTGAGC
>JAFGNI010000330.1 GCA_016927095.1 Anaerolineae bacterium
ACCTGGCGCATGCCAAATTGCCCAGCTGGGAAACCTGTTTATAATAGGAGTAGAAGATCACAGTCAGGAGAATCTAACAGCATGGACAGTAGTACATCGTTTTTTGACTCTGACAGGAATCCAATGGGTTCTCTTCTTGATGAGTACCTGGAGGAACACCGATGGCACCACGGTGACATCGTCGACGGTGTAATCGCCTCGGTCACGCCCAGATCCATTCTGATCGATGTCGGAGGAAAAGCGGACGCGGTCGTCCATCCCAAGGAGGTTGAGCGGATGTCCAGCCAGGACATCGATGAGCTCAGACCGGGACAGGATGTCAGCGTCTTTGTCATTGACGCCGACAATGACGGGTCGATGACGGTCTCCCTTGCGCGGGCTGCCCAACAGACGGATTGGGAGGATGCGCGCCAGCTGATGGACAACAACGAAATGGTCGAGCTGCTTGTGGTCGACACGAACAAGGGAGGTGTCATCGTACGACTCGGGCAGCTGCGCGGCTTCGTGCCTGGTTCCCAGCTGATGCCGAACTGGCGTCGCCACCAGCAGGGCGGCCCCCCGGAAGCACGTTGGCGGGGGCTGATGGGTGAGAAGCTGAAGCTGATGGTGATCGAGGTCACACCGGAGCGCAACCGGCTGATCTTCTCCGAACGGAACGCCTATCATCGTCGCGACACAAAGCGCGACATACTGGAGAAACTCGACGTGGGTTCCACCCATAAGGGGGTTGTCAATAACATCGTGCCGTTTGGCGCCTTCGTCAACGTCAATGGCGTCGATGGCCTCTTGCACGTCTCCGAGCTGTCGTGGAAACGTGTCAACGATCCGCACGAGATCGTCCAGGTGGGCCAGACCATCGAAGTCTACGTGCTCGATGTGGATCTGGATAAGGAGCGTCTGGGCCTCAGTTTAAAAAGACTGGTGCCTGACCCCTGGACCAAAGTGGACGAGGTGTGCACGGTCGGCGATCTCGTGGATGTGACGATCGTCAACCTGACCCCCTTTGGGGCGTTTGCCGCTATTGCGGAGCGGCCCGAGATTGAGGGGTTGATCCATATCTCAGAGCTGTCGTATGATACTATCGGTCACCCAGAGGAGATTGTAGAGATCGGGCAGCGTTGCACCGTCAAGGTCATCTCGGTGAAACCGGACCAGCGACGGATCGCCTTCAGCCTGAAAGTGACGGATGAGGAAGAGCCTCCCATAGAGTGACGCGCGTAGTCCTTGGTTGACCTAGCCCGGCGGTAGTTCCCACGTGGGCTGGTAGTGTAGGTAAACTGGCCCCGGCAACTGCCCGGGGCCACGTGCATGCAAAGGAGGTACCTATGACAGAGATCCGCCCACCGGCAGTTGCGGGGATGTTTTACCCTGGCGACGCAGATGAACTCCGCGAGATGATTGCGCGCTACATGGCTGACGCATCACCGGAGACTTTGGGGCCAGTGCACGCTGTCATTGTGCCCCACGCAGGCTATGTCTACTCTGGTCCCGTTGCCGCCTACGCCTACAAACTCCTTCAGAGCCAGGAGCGCCAACCCAACCGCATCTTCCTTCTAGGTCCGTCCCACCGGAGCTGGTTTCCAAGTGTGGCCATCGCCGACGTAGACGGATTCGAGACACCCCTGGGTGTGCAGCCGGTCGATCGCGCCTTCGCACAGACCTTGGCCGAGGACTCCGATCTCTTCAGTGCCATCACATCTCCCCACGTCCCTGAACACTGCCTGGAGGTCCAAGTCCCCTTTATCCAGACCATCTTCCCAGAGACCCCCATCGTGCCGATGCTCTTCGGAGAGACGGACCCCATCGCGGTGGCGAAGGCACTCAAGGGCCATCTCGGCGACGAGGATCTGATCATCGTAAGCTCGGATCTCAGCCACTACCACGACAACCAGCGGGCTCACGCCATCGATCAACGATTCCTGAATGCCCTGCTGCGAGGCGATCACGAGGGTGTCCTCCACGGCGAGGCGTGTGGGCAGGCGCCGATCCTGACGCTGATGACCCTCCTCGAGTACTTCGACTGGCAGCCGCATCTGTTGGATTACCGCACATCGGGCGACACCGCAGGTGGGCAACGCCAGGTGGTCGGCTACGCCGCCGTAGCGTATGTCGATAGGGAGAAAAGCTAGCATGGACAGCGACCACCTCACGGAGGAGCAGGGGCAGTATCTTGTGCAGTTAGCCCGCACCACGATCCAGGAAGCCCTAGAAGGGCGCTCTGAAGCTGCATCAGGCGCCACAACATCGACGCCGTCGTCGCAACTTGAGGAGCCGGGGGCCTCATTCGTGACACTGCACACCCGTGCTGGCGCCCTGCGAGGCTGCATTGGTTCCTTGGTGGCACGCCGCCCGCTTGTGGAGGATGTGCGCGCCAACGCGTTAGCCGCCGCGTTTGAGGATCCCCGTTTTCCACCGCTGACCGCGGAGGAGCTGCCCGACACCGTCATCGAGGTCTCTGTGCTGACGCCGCCGCAGCGCCTGTGGTGCGAGTCACCAACGGAGCTGATCGACCGACTTCGCCCCAACATCGACGGCGTGATTGTGGAGCGCGGATGGCACCGGGCCACCTTCTTGCCCCAAGTGTGGGAGCAACTGCCACGCGCGGAGGACTTCCTGACCCGCCTCTGCTACAAGGCCGGCATGTCGGGCAGAGCTTGGACAGAAGGCAATGTCGACGTTTCCATCTACGGCGTCCAGAAGTTTGAGGAGACGGGGCACACGCCCTGAGTCGTGCAACTTCGTAGCGACCCTATCGTAATAGTGGATAGAAAGCGCTACGCTCTGGACAAGATGCTCGCCCGAGCTGGTGACGCAGCAACACAAGCGCCGGCGCCGGTGAGCAACGGTGACAGAGACACACACTCAGGGAGGAAAGATGAACACAGAATCAGAGTACAACACAGAGGAGCAGGAAGTGACCGTGGAAGCGCCCGGCGCGGCAGCCGCGACTACACCGAACCGGACCCCACAGGCACCAACGTATGCAGCCCCGCTGTCACCGAGTGACGAGCGAACTTGGGCCATGCTGGCCCATCTCAGCGTGCTGCTGAACCTGGTTACGGGCTTTCTGGGCGTCGCGGGCGCCTTGGTCATTTATCTGGTTTACAAGGACCGGTCACGGTACGTTGGCTACCAAGCTATGCAGGCCTTCCTCTTCCAGCTCATCTTCTGGGCCGGCGGCGGCTTGCTGATTGGCGTTATGTGGGCCGTGGTGGGCGCGCTCAGCGCGGTGCTCATCGGCATCCTGCTGATACCGTTTGCCGTGGTGCTGACGCTGATCTTCCTGCTGATGCCTCTCTTCGCGCTGGTCTACGGCGTCGTCGGCGCCGTCCAGGCCTCAAACGGCGAGGATTTCCGCTACTGGCTCATCGGAGATTGGGCACTCAATTTCGTCTAGGCCAAAGCCCTCAAGAAAAGATCTGGCCCGTCCGGACAGCAATCCGGGCGGGCCAAACAATACCCCGCCGCGGACCGAGGTGAGTCGAGCATGAAGGCCCCACGCGTGGCACTCCGGCTGATGGGTGTGCCTATCCACGATGTGACCATGGATGAGACCCTCGCATGGACTGGGCATTGGATCGATTGCGGCGGCACCCATCAGATTGCCACGGTCAACCCGGAGTTCCTGATGCAGGCGCGAGAGCACGCCGCCTTCCGCGCCACGCTCGACCGTGCAGCGCTCTGTATTCCCGACGGCATCGGTATCCTAATGGCAGCGCGCCTGCGCGGGCACCCGCTGCGCGAACGCGTCGCGGGCTCTGACCTGGTGCCCAACCTGGCAAAGGTGGCTGCCATACAAGGATGGCGCGTCTTCTTCTTGGGAGCTGCGCCGGGGGTCGCCGAAGCGGCAGCCTCACGATTGCAGTCGCAACACCCCGGCCTCAACGTAGCGGGCTGCTACGCAGGCTCTCCTGCCGTGGAGGAGGAACAGGAGATCGTGGCCAAGATTCGCGACGCCGGTGCCGATGTGGTCCTGGTCGCCTATGGCGCGCCGGGCCAGGACCTCTGGCTCGGCCGCAATCTGGCTGCCACCGGCGCACCCGTCGGCATTGGCGTCGGCGGTTCTTTCGACTTCATCGCAGGCGTCTCGCGCCGGGCCCCGCGTTGGATACAGCGTGTGGGGCTGGAATGGTTGCACCGGCTGATCCGGGAACCCTGGCGCTGGCGCCGGCAGTTGGCCCTGCCGCGCTTCGTCTGGCTGGTCTTGACGCGGCGCGACACGCCCTAGCACCCGTGTCCCCACTACGTTCTCACCTGATCCTCCCCAGCCGTGGTATGATAGAGGTCTAGACAACCTAGCCGCTCGTCACGTGGCGTGCCGATGACCCTTGAGGGTGACGCGAATCCGCGCGCCGCATCGCCCGTCACACGACAGTGAGTACAACGTACAGAAGGAGCCAAACATGGACGTGTCCCCTCCCCCACTGGATGACCTACTCACCGCTGCTGCGCCGCTGATCCGGTTGGCCATCGAGGAGGACATCGGCCCCGGTGACGCGACAAGCCTCTCGACGCTGGACCCCGACGCGCAGCTCGTGGGCCGTATCGTTGCGAAGGCCCCCGGTATTATCGCCGGGCTGCCTGTCGCCAGCGCGGTCTTCTGTCAGGTGGATTCCACACTCGACGTGACGCTCCACGCACGTGAGGGACAGGAAGTCGTGGCTGGGGAGCTCATCGCCGAGGTGCGAGGACCCGGGCGCAGCCTGTTGGCCGCCGAGCGCATCGCCCTCAACTTCCTGCAGCGAATGTCAGGCATCGCCACGCAGACACAGGCGATGGTCAGAGCGGTCGCAACCACCAACGCCCGCATCCTGGATACGCGCAAGACCTTGCCGGGCTACCGCGTGCTCGACAAGTACGCCGTCCGGATGGGCGGTGGGACGAATCACCGTATGTCGCTCTATGATATGCTGATGATCAAGGACAACCATATCGACGGCGCGGGCGGGCTGCGTCCGGCGATCGACAGGGCACGGGAGCACTACCCAGACCTCGCCATTGAGGTCGAAGTCCGCAACCTGGACGAGCTGCGGGAAGCTCTATCAGCGGATCCCCCCTTGGACCGTATCCTGCTGGACAACATGTCTCTGGCAGAGATGCGGGAGGCCGTGGCGATCACCGGAGGCCGTGTGCCGCTGGAGGCGTCGGGGAATGTGACGCTGGAACGTGCCGC
>JAFGNI010000331.1 GCA_016927095.1 Anaerolineae bacterium
GCTCCGAGAGCACGAAGCCGAACCCCTGGCGCCAGAACTTGAGCGTGAGCTGAGCTCTATCCTGAACGCTGCGCGACGGGCGTTGGCGTAGGGGGGATGACGTGCGACACCGCCGGAGGGAGGACAGGGCGTATATGTTACACAATTGTGATACAATTGTGTAACAATGAAGAAAGGGGGGGGTATGACAACCATAGGCGTGCGCGAGTTGCGTCAGCAGACCGGTGAGGTGTTGCGTGCCATTCGGGAGGAGAAAGCGGAGTACGTGATCACCTATCAGGGCGAACCGGTGGCAATACTTCTGCCGCTCGATGCTGAGGAGGTTGAGCAGGCCATCATCGAGGTTGGCAAGCGGGGAGCCGGACGGGGGTGGGATGCCTATGCTCAAGTCGCTGACCGGATACGGGCCGTCTGGCCCAAGGAGACTGACACCCGGTCGCTTCTCGACGACCTCCGCGGGTAGGTGCGATGTACACGATTGATGCCAGTGTGCACATTAACGCGCTCAACCCGGCAGAAGATGGTTCAACGATAAGCCAGGCCTGTCTGCAGCAGCTGTTCAAAGGCGACTTTCCTCTACTCTCGCCAACACTTCTGGTCGTGGAAGTCGCCGCTGCGGTTTCGCGCGTTCTGGCCGATCCTGAGTTAGCGCTGGAGCTATCTAGTGCCTTGCGGGCGCTACCACGTCAGGCTTGGGTACCTCTGGATGATGCACTCGCAGCTGACGCTGCGCGGCTGGCCGCCGAAGCACGTCTGCGGGGTGCAGATGCCGTCTATGGCGCCGTGGCTCGTCGCTTCGGTGCGACGCTAGTCACGCGTGACGGGCAGCAGTTGAGTCGCCTCCAGTCTCTAGTACGCGTGCAGACGCCGGAGCAGCTCCTAGCCGAACTGAGCTGACGGTGATCACAACCATAGTATCATAGCGAGATCCTATGCCAACCCTCACAACCGTTGCCGACCTTGATCGCCGGACCACCCGCCGCAATGTGCTGGCACTGGTCGGCGACTTCTTGTTCTTCTCCATCGGTTTCGCCTTCTATGATCCCTTGGTCGTCGTACCTGCCTTCGTCAACGAGTTCACCGGCTCTGAGTTGCTGGTTGGTGTGCTCGCGGCGCTGCGGGTGCTCTTCATCACCGTGCCGCAGATCTGGGCGGCGAGTGTGCTGGAGGTGCAGCCGCGGATGAAGCCGCTACTGGTGGGGTCGAGCATCGGCGGACGGCTGCCGGTGCTCCTGCTGGCGGGTGCGGTCTTTCTTTGGGCGGAGACGCAGACGTGGCTCGTGGTCGTCATCTTGGCGCTTTCGGTGATGGTGTTTTTCACCTCCGAGGGGCTTAACGGTGTTTCATGGCCGGCGCTGGTGGGTAAGGTGGTTCCCGAAGGCTTTCGCGGCCGGTTCTTCGGGCTGGGGCAGTTTCTCTCGAGTCTGGGAGCGACGGTGGCGGGGTATGCGGTCAACCGGATCCTGGACCAGGCGCAGTTAGCCCGGGCCGACCGGTGGTCGCTGCTCTTCCTGGTAGGTTTTGTCTGGTTGATGATCTCGGTGCTGAGCATGACCTTTATTCGGGAGGCGCCGGCAGAGCGCAAGGCCAGTAAGGTGAACGTCCGGCGAAGCTTGCAGAAGGTCTGGCAGTATCTGGGCGAGGACCGCTGGTTGCGACGGATGATCCTGGCACAGTTGGTCCTCTCAACGGCATCAGCGGTCTTTGTCTTCTTTGTCGTGCGGGTGCGGCAGCTCGTGCCCGAAGCCGCTGACATGATCGGCACCTTTGTCATGCTCCAGAGCATTGGCGGCGCTGCCGCGGCGGTGGTGGGCGGCATCCTGGTGGACAAAGTAGGGAGCTGGGCCGCCATCCGGGCTGCGGCCCTTGTGGAGATCGCCGCGCTTGCCGCGGCAACGCTGGCCGGTTTGGGCGCCACGCCGTTGGCGCTCTACCTGGTGGCCTTTTTCTTGGTGGGCTACTTCAACGGTGCGTCGTGGTGGAGCTTCAGTGCGTTCTTGCTGGATTTGACGACGGAGGAACGGCGGCCCATCTACCTGGCGACGAACGGGATTCTGGCGAGTGTCACTGTCCTGAACCCCGTGATCGCCGGCGCGCTGTTCGAGGCGTTGCGTCCCGAGCTTGTCTTTGGCGGGGCCGGCGTGCTGGCGCTGGTGGGGATCGCGCTCAGTTGGTCGCTGCGCCAGGCGCTGCGCTAGCGGCAAGGCGAAGCTGCGTAGGCGGCGGTTGCCTGATCCGCTCTTATGTGCCGACAAGCGCGCTGGGCCTGAAACGGACGGCGGACCACACGCTATTGATCGATACCTGACTGACGGGGTGCCATCCGATATCATCCAGCAGGCCCCACATCGCATCCCGGCTCAAGTCGGTCTCGACCCGGCTGCTCTTCTTCGGATACGAAACCCAGAGGATGCCGTCGTATTTGATGGCTGCCGTAGCGACCGAGCCCAGCTCAGCGTACTGTTCGGCATTCTCAACAAAGAGGTGTACGTAGTCGCATGTGCTTGGTTTGGGGTCTCCGACAATCTCTGAGCCCTCCGGTAGCTCGCCGAGATCGTTGATGTAGCCCTCCGGCGCGTTTAGGATCAGCATACGTTGCTTCGGATGTAGCCTGAGTTTCTTCGCCAATGGCGTCATCGCCATCCTCCTATGGGTCCGGCTGCAGTTGGAGGTCACAGGACACCACTGCCAGCGCCGAGCGCTGGTCGGGGAGGATCTCTGACGCGTTGAGGGACAACTGGTAAGTGCCGGGTTCCTCGAATCTGATGGCGCCGCAGCGCGACCGTACCTGGGGATGGTAGCGGTCCTCGGCTGCTTCGTCTCCCTCGGATCTGGTTAGTACTGCCTCCACCGCTTGACCCGCGGATTCGATCC
>JAFGNI010000332.1 GCA_016927095.1 Anaerolineae bacterium
CGCAGGACGCGGTCCTTGTAGCGATAGCCCGGCGTCATCACCTCCACCACGCGCATGTCGTCGCCATGACCTGGCGGCGCCGGGACCACGGCGACCGCCTCGTGCACGTCCGGGTCAAAGACCCGCCCCTTGGCGAAGATCCGCTCGACGTCCTCACGAATCAGCATCCGCAGCAGGCCATCATAGGCCATGCGGACACCTTGATGCGCCGCATCGTTGGGGTCGATGTGCTTGAGTGCCTGCTCCAAGTTGTCCACGACTTCCAGGAAACGCGTCAGGAGTTCGGCTTTCTCCTCTCGTACTTGTTCCTGCGCCCAGCGCTGCTGGCGCTGGCGATAGGTCTGCATCTCCGCTTGGAGGCGCAAGGCCCTGTCCTTCCAGTCGATCTGTGGCCCAGCCCGGGACGTTTCATCGCGCCGGGCTTCGCCTGCAGCGGCGGCCCCATTCGCGGGGGCAGCCTCCGCCGGCGCATCCGCAGCTGCGCTGACGCTCTGTGCCTTCTGGGAATCTTGCCCATCGGTCGCCCCTAGTTGGCGGACTGGGATGCGAACCGGTCTATCCGTTAGTGTCATACTTGCCCCACCCTATCTATCCTCTTATCAAAGAAGGGGTGGCCGAAGCCACCCCTTCCACTTGTCATTCTTCTATGCGACGCCGGACCGGCCTCGTCAGAGTCCATTCATCGCCCGAACTACCCTACCTCGCGGTATTCTCCTTCAACGACGTCGGGGCCTTCGCCACCGTCGCCACCACCTTCACCGGCGCCAGGTGCGTGACCGTAGCCGGGGCCCACGTGCGGGCCGGGTGTGGGACCAGCCCCAGGCTGACCGGCGTCACCGTAGGCCTGTTGACCGATCTTCATCGCGGCCTGGCGCAGGGCGTCCATCTTCTGGCGAATGCGTGCCGCGTCGTCGCTCGTGTCCTTCAGGCTGCGGAGGTCGTTCATGAGACCCTCCAGCTCGCCGCGGACGTCACCGGGCACCTTCTCACCAAGGTCCTCCAGCGTGCGCTCGATCTGGTAGATCATGCCGTCCGCTTCGTTGCGGGCGTCCACCAGCTCCTGGCGCTTCTGGTCCTCCTGCTCATGCAGCTTGGCTTCCTCGACCAGACGATCGACTTCATCTTCACTGAGGTTGGTGCTGGCCGTAATCGTGATATGCTGCTCACGACCGGTGGCCTTGTCCTTGGCGGTCACGTTGAGGATGCCGTTGGCGTCAATGTCAAAGGTCACCTCAATCTGCGGGACACCGCGCCGGGCCGGCGGGATGCCGTCCAGGCGGAACTGCCCAAGCAGCATGTTGTTCTGCGCCATCGGGCGCTCGCCCTGGTAGACCTTGATGTCCACCGCGGTCTGATTGTCCTCAGCTGTGGTGAAGGTCTCGCTCTTCTTGACGGGCACCGTCGTGTTGCGCGGAATCAGGTTGGTCATCCGACCACCCAGTGTCTCCACACCGAGCGACAGCGGCGTCACATCCAACAGGAGGATGTCGGTCACATCACCGGCCAAGACACCGGCCTGAATCGCCGCACCAACCGAGACGACCTCGTCGGGGTTCACACCCTTGTGCGGCTCCTTGCCGTTGGTCAGGCTGCGTACGAGCTGCTGGATCATCGGCATGCGCGTCGCACCACCGACCAGCACGACCTCATCCAGGTCACCGGCACTGATCTTGGCGTCGGCCAGCGCGCGCTCAAACGGACGGCGGCACCGATCCACCAGGTCGTCGGTCAGTTGCTCGAACTTCGACCGGGTCATCCGGATCTGCAAGTGCTTGGGACCGGTCGCGTCTGCCGTGATATACGGCAGGTTGACCTCGGTCTCCATCATCGTGGAGAGCTCGATCTTCGCCTTCTCAGCAGCCTCACGCAGGCGCTGCATCGCCTGGCGATCCTTGCCCAAGTCGATGCCCTGCTGCTTCTTGAACTCCTCGAGCATCCAGCGCACGATCCGCTCATCCCAGTCATCGCCACCCAGATGGGTATCGCCGTTGGTGGACTTCACCTCGATCAGGCCTTCACCCACCTCCAGGATAGAGACATCAAACGTCCCACCGCCGAGGTCGAAGACCAGGATCGTCTCATCTTTCGCCTTATCCAGACCATAGGCCAGCGCAGCCGCCGTCGGCTCGTTGATGATTCGCATCACCTCAAGCCCGGCAATCTGCCCAGCGTCCTTGGTCGCCTGGCGCTGACTATCATTGAAGTAAGCGGGCACGGTGATCACGGCCCGGTTCACAGGCTCACCCAGATAGGCCTCGGCATCGTTCTTTAGCTTCTGAAGCACCATCGCCGAGATCTCCTGCGGGGTGTAGGTCTTGTCCTGAATCGGCACGGTTACGCGCGCATCGCCGTGGGGTCCGGCGACGACGTTGTAGGAGACCATCTCCCGCGTCACCTCAACCTCGGGCTCATCGGCGCGACGGCCCATCAGACGCTTCACGGAGTAAATGGTATTCTCCGCATTCACGACCGCCTGACGCTTCGCAGGATCGCCTACCAGGCGATCGCCGCCCTTTGTGAAAGCTACGACTGACGGGCACAGACGCCGGCCCTCCGCCGTGGGGATCACGGTCACCTGACCGCCTTCCATCACGGAGACAACCGAGTTGGTCGTGCCTAGGTCAATGCCAACGATTTTCGCCATGTTCTACCTCCATCCTTTATCATTCCGGTCACTAGTATACAGGGTGAGTATTGGAATTAGATAAGAGGGGCGTATGAAATGGATAGGGAAAAGGGAAAAGGGAAAAGGGAGATGGTGGGGAGGAGAGGTGGCACTTGGGAGCGGCACAGTGCGATCACGCCATAGTGCGCGGCTTGCGTGCTGGGGAGAGGTAGGTAGACTTGTGCCAG
>JAFGNI010000041.1 GCA_016927095.1 Anaerolineae bacterium
CGGGACCAGCGCGCGTGTCTCGAGGTGCCCCTGCTGCACCCGCTCCACAGCAGCCAGCAGACCATCTAGCGGGCGCGTGATCGTGGCGGAGAGCGGGACCGCGACCAGCACCGACAGCGCCGTGGCTACAGTGACGATGAGGACCAACCACCTCCGCAGCGCATCGAGCTCCGCCGTGATCGGGGCCAATGGCACACTCGCCTCAACACTGCCCAATACCTGATTGCTGGGGTCAATCATCGCAGCAAGATAGACCAGACGGGAGGTGGTGCCGGTCTCGATGAACTCCAGGCGACTGGTCTGGGCATCCCGCACAGCGGCGTGGGCCTCGGCGCTCAGCCAAGGACCCGTGCCGAGAGCCGGGGGCACGAAGGCGCCGCTCGGGTCCTGCACGAACAGGTCCGCGCCCAACACCCGCGTTGGCTCCCCCAGTCTGACCGCTAGGACGGTAAGATCGTCCTCCGCGGTATGCTGTTCCACGCCGGCCTGCACGATCTGCACCAGCCGTCTCTCCGCCTCATTGATGAGATAGCTCTGCTGCAACCGGTAGACGACGAGCCCCACGGCGATCAGCACGGGCATCATGCCGCCGACAAAGAGGATAAGGATCAGGCTGCGAAACGACAGACGGCCCTTCATTCGGAGGCCTCGCGCAGCGCGTAGCCGGCCCCACGAATGGTCTGAATCAGCGAGGGCGCCCCCATCTTCTGGCGCAAAGACCGCACATACTGCTCCACGATGTTCACGTCGCCCAGGAAATCATACCCCCACACATCTTCCAGGATCTGCTCCTTCGACAGCACCTGGCGCGCGTTGCGCAAGAAGTAGGTCAAGAGCTTGAACTCCGTGGTCGTCAAGGTCATCTGATGGCGGCCCCGAAAGACCTCGTGAGTGCCCGGATCCAGTGTGAGATCCTCAAAGGAAAGCGTGGTCTCCTGCGGGTGGCGGCGCCGCATGCGGGCGTGCACCCGCGCGATCAACTCCTCCATGTGAAAGGGCTTGACCACGTAGTCATCGGCCCCGGTCTCAAGCCCTTCGACACGATCCTCCACCGCCTCGCGCGCGGTGATCATAATGATGGGGACGTCGGACTGCGCCCGTATCATGCGGCAGAGTGTGATGCCGTCCATGCCCGGCAGCATCCAGTCTAGGATGACCAGGTCGGGCCGCTCCGTCTCGTACAACCGCAGGCCTTCCAGGCCATCGCTCGCGGAGAGCACCTCGTAGTCCTCATAGCGCAACCCCATGGTGACCAGCGACGACATCACGGGATCGTCCTCGACCACCAGGATTGTGGGACCGTTGTCTTCATCACCCATCGGACACCTCATCCGCAGCCGGCAGCGTGAAGCTGAAGCGGCTGCCTTCACCGAGCTCACTCTCCACACCGACCTGTCCGCCCATCTTCTCCACAATGCGCCGGGCGATGGAGAGGCCAAGCCCGTACCCGGCCCTGCCGCCACTGCCGAAGCGGTAATACGGCTCAAACAGCGTCGCCTGACATTCAGAAGGGATGCCAGCACCGTTGTCCTGTACCCAGAAGACGATACTATCTCCTCGCTGCTCTGCGCCCAGTTCCAGCTCCGGGGGATGCCCACCGTACTTGATGGCGTTGCTTAGGTAGTTAGCCCAGACCTCCTCTACCCACGGCGCGTGGCCCAAGGCAGCAGGCCAGCTCTCGGGCAACAGGATCTCGGCCTGGCTTGCCTCAAGGGCGCCCGACAGGCGGATGAGTACCTCGCCAACGATCCAAGCCATGTCCACCGGCTTCTGGGGGACTGCTTCTTCACTGCGCAGTGACGAGAAGAGGAGCAGCCCATCGATGATGTTGCCCATCTTGCGCCCGCTCTTGGCAATGATCCGCAGGTGGCGCTGCTGCTCGGCCTCGGTAAGGCCCGAGTAGCCCAATGCCAGGGTCTCGGCGTAGCCCACGATCCAGCCCAGGGGGTCCTTCAGATCGTGGGCGACGGTGTGCGCAAAGGTGTCGAGTTCGGCATTGCGCGCCTCCAGCTCCTCGGCATACGTCGAGAGCTCATCCACCAGCTGCGCCTTGGCGATCGCGAGGGCAACCAGGCCCGTCACCGTCTCGCCACGCTCGATCTCGCTTGTGGTGAAAGTGTGGTCCGCGTTGAAAGCGAGGAGCGCAGCCCCCAGCCGCTTCTCCCCTGCCTCCAACGGCAGCCCAAGTAGCGAACTGTCGCCAAACTCCTCCGCGAGGTGCTGATTGAGATTGGCCGTGTCATCGACGTTCTCCACGGTAATAAGACGCGCAGCCCGTAGGACCGGAGCGGGTATCACCGTCTCGCCGGGCTCGAGGGAAGCTTCGCGGCTGCCGTCACGCCACTGACCATAGGCCGCAGCCGGCACAGGCTTCTGGGTGGCCTCGTCCCACAGCGTGATGGCGCAGCCATCGGCGCCGAATAGCTCGCCGAGCCGGTCGGCCAGGAGCTGAGCAAGCGCCGGCACGTCGTGGCTCTCCAGCGCGGCGCGGGTGATTTCGGCCAAGAGCGCCAGATAGCGCTCGCGTTCACGATGGCGTGCATCCATGCGCCTGCGCGCGGTCAGCAGTGCATGGAGGGCCTCGCTGACCAGGAGCGCACTCACGGTGAAACCCGCAAACCCGGGGAGCGCCGACAGGATCTCACCACGCTGCACGTAGTAGGTTGCGAGCGTCACCACAGCCAGGACAGCCTGACCACCTAGGGTGATCCGCCGCTTGAGGTAGAAGCCAGCCACCAGGACAGGGATGACGAAGGTGTGCATCCACGACGCATCCACACCCCAGCCGATGAACAGCCAGGATACTGCCGCCAGGAGGAGTCCATAGCCCAGCACCAACCCCAGGCAATAGGGGAAGGTCTCGGCCTTCTGGAGCCTGCCACGGTCGCGGAATCCGGCGTCCTCTGCCTGCACGCTTCCCCCTTCGTGTCTGCGATGTGAGCCGCCCCACCCCCGAGACCCACGGCGGGCAGGCGTCTGTCCACAATCTGCAACGACAGCTCCGTCACAACGACCCTGAGGAGCAGGACGTCACGATGTCGGTGCGTCCTGTGATAGGGGTATTCTAGCCCGACCCGCGGGGATTCGCAAACGAAAAGGCTGCAGGGGTATTGCCGATCACAGATCCGCGGGCAGCGACCGCGCACACGTCCTGTCCTCTTGGGACAGCGCGGATGGCGGCAGGGCAGCTTCGGCATGCTCTGCGGACACGTGGCCTCTGTCGCTTTCCCGCTCGCCCACCTTCACCTGTGCCACAACCATCCCCGCCAACATCAGCGCTGAGCCCAAGCCGCCGCGTGCGCCCAGCTGCTCGCCGAGCATCAACCACCCACCCAAGGCGGCAAAGGGAGATTCCAGGCTCATGATGATCGCGGCGGGCGTCGGTCGCGCATAGCGCTGGGCCACAGCTTGGATGGTATAGGCCACGCCCACAGACATCAGACCGCCGTAGAGCAGCGGCAGCAAGGCCTGGCGCATCCCTGCCCACGTGACCGGCTCCGAGACAAGCGCAGCGACCCAGCTGAACAGCGAGCAGACCGCGAACTGGACCGCCGCCAGCGGCAGCGGATCGATGCGCTGGGTGAGGTAGGCGATCAGTTGGATCTGCACCGCAAAGAGGAAGGCGCCGAGCAGCACCCAGGCATCGCCCACTGCAAGTGCCACATCGCCCGTGACGCTCAAGAAGTAGAGACCCACCACGGCGAGCACGGCCCCGATCCACGTGAGCACGGACGCCCGCTCGCCCCACACGAGCGCGAGCAACGGCACGAGGATGACGTAGAGCCCGGTGATGAAGCCGGCCTTTCCCGCCGTCGTCGTGACGACGCCCAGCTGCTGCGCCGATGCCGCGGCAAAGAGCACCACCCCCACCAGGCCCCCACCCAGCAGGAGCCGGCGTAGGGGGACGCGGTGCTCCTGTCGCGATTGCGTCGCGAAGATCAAGGGGATCAGCGACAGGGCCCCGAGCCCAAAGCGCACCGCGTTGAAGGTGAAGGGCCCCACCGAGGCCATGCCCACCCGCTGCGCCACAAAGGCGAAGCCCCAGATCGCCGCAGCAAAGAGCAGTAGTATGTTGGCAACAGAAGGCGTCATAGTCAGTCCAGTCCAACGGATTCGCTGCCGATTATACCAGGTTCGCAAGATCGATCAGCGGTCAGCTGCTAGCTATCAGCGGTCAGCAGTCAGCCATCAGCAGAAGTAAGCAGTAAGGAGAAAGAAGTAACGCTGGCAACGCCTACTCCTTACTTCCTGCTCCTTACTCCTGCTATTAGCTGACCACTGACTGCTGATTGCTGACAGCTGCCCGCTAACCGCTTCCTAATCGTCAGGTTCCCGTCAAGTAACATGGCTTTGGTATGCTAAACTAGAATTGTGAGCGGATAACA
>JAFGNI010000333.1 GCA_016927095.1 Anaerolineae bacterium
AAGGCGTAGAGGTTGAAGGCGATGTGCACGATGTCGGCATGCAGAAAGCCTGCCGCCACGAGCCGCCACCATTGCCGGTACTGCACGACCAGGATGGGCATCAAGGCACCGTAGGTCGTGATAAGCTGGCCTGTGAGCATATCGATCAGGAAGACGACGCCGTTGATCCCGATCAACCAATAGGTCGCCCGCACAGAGAATCGGGGCAGGCGCAGGCGCAGCGGCAGCCCAGCCGGCACAGGCTCTGGGTTCGTGGTCATGGCAATTGCGCTTGGCGAGGATGGACCCGGTGGTGTTCCGCTTCGATGATGCTAAGGACCTGGTCTGCAGCGCGATCTAGCTGGCACTGGCCGTTGATGACGACGTAGTCGAAGGTCTCGACGGTCGTCATCTCCTGGCGTGCGGTCTTGACACGCCGCTGGAGTTGTACGTCGGACTCGGTGCGGCGACGGCTCAAGCGCTCTATAAGCTCTTCCTCAGAAGCTGCGCTGAGGAAAATGAGAATGGCATCGGGGATCAGTCTTTTGATGGTTGCGGCGCCCTGCACGTCCAGCCGCATCAAGACGTCCTTGCCGCTGGCGAAGGCCTCGCGGATTTGCTGCTTGGGGATGCCCTTGTATTGCCCGTAGACCAGAGCGTGTTCCAGCAGCTCGTCCCGTGCGATCATCGTCTCGAATTCCTCCCGGGAGACGAAGAAGTAGTCCACACCGTGGCGCTCGCCTGGCCTCGCCGGACGTGATGTCGCCGTGACGACAAAACGGAACTGCGCGCCTCGTGCTTTGATGCGTTCGACAAGACTGTCCTTACCTACCCCTGAGGGACCGGAGATGATCACCAATAGCGGTACGGTCTCTCGATGGTAAGGGTCGAACACAACATCATCGCTCATGATCTTGCTCCTAGTGCCGGTCTACGGTATAAATATAGTGACGGTTGCAGAGTTCAGAAGCAACGCAAGGGTGGCGAGGCGCTCGACAAGACAGGGATCGTTGGCACCATTGCCCCTTGACACCGGTCACCTGCGGCTTGAGCTAGCCTACTATACCACAATTGAAATAGGAGAGGAAAAATGCCGATCTACGAATACCGATGTCAGGAGTGCGGTCGCCGCTTCTCGGTGTTTTGGCGCTCCTTTGGCGATGTCCACGAGGATAGGGTGGTCTGTAAGCGTTGTGGTAGCAAGGATGTCCAGCGCCTTGTCTCGCGCGTGCGGATGGTGAGGTCCGAGGACAGCCACCTGGACGATCTGGCCGACCCCAGTGCTTGGGGGGATTTCGATGAGAACGATCCGAAGAGCATGGGGCGGTTTATGCGCAAGATGATGAGCGAGATCGGGGACGAAGCCGGTGATCTCGGCCCCGAGTTTGAGGAGGTCGTGGATCGCCTCGAAGCCGGACAGGATCCTGAGGAGATCGAGAAGGACATGCCCGATCTCTTGGGCGAGGAGGGGATGGGCGGTCCCGGCGGCGCCGGCGGTGGTGGCGACAGTGACTTCTACAGCGGCTCGGACTTCGATGTGTGACAGGCTTTGGGCGGCGGTGGCCGGCCCAACACGTGGTCGATGCCTACAGGAGGACCTGGTTCGATGACGGCAGGGCATGCGCTTGACGGCCGGTGGGCGCTCATTCTCGGGGCTTCGAGCGGCTTCGGTGCCGCAACTGCGCGGGCCTTGGCCCAGGCGGGCATGTACATCTTCGGCGTCCACCTCGATCCCCGGCGCTCGCTGGCACGTGCGGAGGCGGTTGTCGCCGACATCGAGGCCGCTGGGAGCCGCGCAGTTTTCTTCAACGTCAACGCAGCGGACGCGCGACGCCGGGAACGGGTAATCGCGAAGATAGGCGAGGTCCTCAGCGAGGAAGCTGAGGCGCATGGTCCATCCGTTGGCGTCATCCATATGCTCGTGCATACGCTGGCCTTTGGCAGCCTGCGTCCTTTCATCCATTCGGATCCGGAAGAAGCCGTCAACGAGCAGCAGATGGAGATGACACAGAGGGTGATGGCGCACAGTCTTGTCTACTGGACCCAGGATCTGGTGCGGGCCGGCCTACTCGCCGCCGGCAGCCGCATTTATGCCATGACCAGTCTGGGCTCACAGAGGGTTTCCTCGCATTACGGTCCCGTTTCGGCGGCCAAAGCTGCTCTGGAAGCGCACACGCGCCAGCTTGCGGTGGAGCTTGCGCCCCGTGGTATTGCCGTCAACTGCCTCATGCCTGGGGTCGCGGACACGCCGGCGCTCCGGGCGATCCCCGGGCACGAGGAGATCCTGGAGCAGGTTCACACCTTCCATCCGGCGGGACGTCTGACGCGCCCCGAGGACGTCGCTCAGACGCTGGTCGTCCTGGCTGATCCGCGGCTGACGTGGGTCTCCGGCGCGATTATCCCCGTAGACGGCGGGGAGAGTCTTGTAGCTGCGGGTTAGCGTACATAGCCGCCCGGTTCTCCTTGGTAGCACCTTCCTCAATAGGTAGCGCCCCCAACGCGCTGCAGGCCGGCGAGTGCCCAGCCGTCGTCGCGCCCAAGGGCCTTCGGCCCGAGCGACGTCGGGCTTGGGCCTTGGGCGCTGCAGTCTATCCCCACGCGCAGTGCTTGTCACTGAGACGTGTGCATCCACCGTGTTGACACAGGGCCACCGCATCTAGACAGGCCTGTTGCATCGGGAGCTGTGTAGGGTAGCAAGCTGAGCCGCACCCGGCCCGCAGCGCCGGCCTGTGGCGCCCGATCGTCGTCGTGGCGGCTTGCCCTAGCATGGCGTCGTCCTTGCGTTGGCCTTGCGCAACGGCGGCTGCGCCGCCGGGGCGGGTCGGCTACCCGCCCTACATTCGAGCCTGTCACGCAAGCTGGCCAAATTCGATAGCCCTGGCGCACGCCCTTCCGCGCGTGTTGACATTGTCGATGCCTATGTTACAATACTCAAAGTTTATCAGACCCACCTCTGTTGCGTTGCATAGGTATGCGACAAACATAGGTGGAATAGGAGTTTTCAGTGGAAGAACTGAATCATACCTCATCTCCATCCGAGACTGCAGAAACCCCCATCCAGATTCCCGAAGAAGACCAGGCGACTGAGGACGTGCTGGCTGTGGAAGCTGCCGGCGAACCGGAACCGGAAACCGAGCCGGAACCGGCTGTCTCCAAAGCCGAGGAGGCCCCTGAGCCCGCATCCGGCGCGCCGGCTGCCGGTGAACCAGCGCCGCATGATGACACGCCTGAGGAAGCTCAGGCCCTGGAGCCGGCCTCTTGGGAGGATCAGCTCGAGGAGTCCCTCTCCGCCAGCGAGATCAAGCGCGGAGAGCTGCGCGAAGGCATCATCCTCTACCGTCGCGACAACGGCTTCGTCGTCGATATCGGGGCGAAACGCGATGGCTTCGTGCCTCTGGAGGACATCAAAGAGATAGAGGGACGTGAGTACGACGTCGGGGACGAGGTGCCCGTCGTCGTCACCCGCTTCCGCGATTCCGACGGCAACGTCGAGCTCTCCATCTCGCAGGCCTTGCTACAAGAGGACTGGCTCATCGCCGAGAAGCTCCTCGAGAGCCAAGAAGTCTACGAGACCACCGTCAACGGCTCCAACCGCGGCGGGCTCACCGTCGACTTCGGTCGCCTGCGCGGCTTCGTCCCCATGTCGCAGATCATCGGCTTCAACCGCATCCGCCAACCTGCCGAGCGACAACGCCGCCTGGAGGCCATGGTCGATGAAGAGATCATGCTCAAAGTCATCGAGGTCAACCGCCGGCGTCGGCGGCTCATCCTCTCCCAGCGCGCTGCCGCCAAAGAATGGCGGCGTGTCCGCCGCAAGTCCCTGCTCGAAGAGCTGGAGGCCGGCCAGGTCCGGCGCGGGCGCATCAGCCAGATCACCGATTTCGGCCTCTTCGTCAACCTCGGCGGCATGGACGGCCTCGTCCATATCTCCGAGCTCTCCTGGGGCCGGATCGAGAATCCCGCCGAGGTCTACCACCCCGGTCAGCGCGTGAAAGTCCAAGTCCTCAGCGTGGACCGCGACCGGCAGCGCATCGCCCTGAGCATCAAAGCGCTCACGCCCGATCCTTGGGAGAGTGTGGTCGTCCGCTACAGCGTCGGCAGCCTCGTCGAGGGCAAAGTGACCCAGGTCGTCGACTTCGGAGTCTTCATCGAACTCGAGCCCGGCGTCGAAGGCCTCCTCCACAACTCCGAACTGCGCGACACCGCCCAGCGCGAGGAACTTTCCAGTGGGGATCCGATCCTGGTGAAGGTCATCCGGGTCGAGCCCGAGCGCCGTCGCATCGGCCTCAGTGTCCGCCAAGTCCGTCCCGAAGAGTGGGAAGAGTGGGCGCTCAAGAAACTGGAGGAAGAAGAGCAAGGGGCAGAGGCCGCGGAGGCCGAGGAAGTTGACGACATTGACGACGTTGACGACTTTGACCTCGACGAAGACGTCGACACAGAGGACCAAGACGTCGATACAGAGGACGATGTTGACGCCGAAACCGAAAACCAAGACGTCGAGACAGAGGATGAAGTTGACGTCGAAACCGAAGACGAAGACGATACCGGCGCTGTAGATGCGCCCGAAACTGCAGAGACAACTGCGGCTGAAGAGGGCGGGGAAGCCCCGACCGGCGACGACACAGTGTCGGAGGACTAGAGAACGGCGCCTATGGCAAAACAAGAAGACAAAATCACCGTTGAGGGCACCGTCACCGAGGCGCTGCCCGGCACCCAGTTCCGCGTCCAACTCGATACGGGACACGAGGTCCTGGCCTATCTCTCCGGCAAAATGCGGCGCTACTACATCCGCATCCTGCTGGGGGATCGCGTGAGGGTGGAGCTTTCCCCCTACGACCTGACCCGTGGACGCATCGTCTACCGTCACAAGAAGCAGCGGCACGGCGGCGAAGAAGAGGAAGAATAACCCCTCCTCGCCCTTCGTGTCAGCGTGAGATCCTAAGAACGCCGGCCCACCAGGCCGGCGTTTCTGCAACCAAGGGAGGCACCTATGGACCTATACCAGGCGATCGTCACCCGACGTTCCGTGCGCCGCTACCGCGAAGAACCCCTGGACAAGACCTTCCTGACCATGGTCGATGAAATCGTCGGCCGGGCCCGTCCCCTGGTCTCGGCGAACCGGGTGCGCATGATGCGCCGCGACGTCGTCGGCGGCGAGGACCTCATCGCCGCCATGGGCGGCTACGGGCGCATCCTCACCCCGCCGCACTACCTCGTCGCCGCCATCGTCGGACGCACCGCCCCCCTCGTCGACCTCGGCTACCGCATGGAACAGATCGCCGTTCAGATGGTGCAGCTGGGCATCAGCGTCTGCTTCATCGGCAGCCTAGGCCGCGAGACCAACGTGCGCGTCCGGTTCCGGCTCAACCCGTCGGCGCGCACCGGCGCCTTCCTCATCTTCGGCCGGCCGTCTGACAGCGTCACGGGCCGCACCATCAACACCGCCATCCGGCGCGCCCGAGGCGAGGACACCCGGTTAGAAGCTGCGGACATCTTCTACAACGGCAACTTCGACCGGTCCACCTCGCCGCCCAGACAACTCACCAAACTCATCGAAGCGGCCCGGCTGGCCCCCTCAGCCAACAACGCCCAGCCCTGGCGCTTCCTGTGGGCCCGCGACACCCTCTACCTCTTCGTGCAGAAACTCAACAGCCGCTATGGCAACCAACTCGTCATGCAGGAATACCGCTACTTCGACGGGGGCACTTGCATGGCCAACATCATGCTGGCCATGGAGAACACCGACCTCTACGGCAAGTGGGAGCTACTCGACCCGCGCCAGCCGGACCTCCCGGAGCACCCGCCATCCCTGGAGCCCCTGGCCAAGCTTGAGCTCCACTAATCGCGGGAGCCCGCCCCGCACCCACCTTCCGGGAAGGTGCGTTGGGCCTAGCAGACGCCGGTAGCGCCGCAATCGCATAGCGCTCTCGGCTGGGGTCGCGTCCTACCTTCCCGGAAGGTCCGATCCCGATGGCCCTGCCTCACTGGCCGTGATGGTCCCTGCCGAGACCGTGAACGTGGGCACACGGGCACGGAAACCCTCGGGGAACAACTCTGCATCGGTCGTAGCCAAGATCGTCTGCTCCACACCGTCCAGGAGCCCCAGCAGATAACCCCGGCGGACCTGATCCAACTCCGCCAGCACCTCATCCAGCAACAGCACCGGCGACTCGCCGGTGACCGCCTCCAACCAGCGCAGCTCCGCCAGATGCAGCGCCAGCACCGCCGTCCGCTGTTGCCCCCGCGAACCGAAAGTCCCCATATCGCGACCGTTGGAGACGAACCTGATCTCATCCCGGTGCGGGCCGACCAGCGTCATCCCCCGCTCGACCTCGTGGCGGCGCCGCCGGGCCAATGCCTGGCGGTAGCCCTCGTACAGGCTGTCAATGTCCAGAGGCTCCTCAGACGCCGGCATCTCAAGCACCATCCCCGCGCCCGGCGTTGGCCCGCGCGGGGCCACCAAGTCGAAATTCGGCTCATACCGCAGCTGGAGCCACGCCTGCCCCCCCGTCAGCTCCCTGTGCAGCGCATCGATCTTCAGGTTGAGCTCCTGGATCACCTGCCGCCGGTAGAGTGAGACAGTGACGCCCGATCTGACAATGCGCTCCTCCAGTGGTTTCAACTGCAGCGGATCGCCGCCGCGCTCGCGGAGGTGCCGGAGCAACGCGTTGCGCCGGGACACCGCTTGTCGGTAGGCATTGTGGACGTCGACGTAGGTGGGATAGACCTGCGAAAGCAGGTTGTCGAGGTAGCGCCGGCGTTCCGAGGGCGATCCGTAGACGAGGGCCAGATCGCCGGGAAGGAAGAGCACGACATTGAGATGCCCGGCAAGCTCGCTCCGCGTCACCGTCTTCTGGTCGATGCGGATGCGCTTCTGCATCCGGTAGGTACCATTGGTGATGCGCTTGCGCTCCAGCGCGATTTCCAGCGTCTCTGTGCGCTCCTTGCGCACGACAGTCGCCTTGATGTGCGCGAAGGGCATATCGGCCTCCGCCGCGTTCCAGTGGATGACGTGTTGGTCCACCGGCGTCAACGGCGAGGTGCCCAGGGCCAGGAAGGCCATCGCTTCGAGAAGACTGGTCTTGCCTTGCGCGTTCGCACCGAGAATGAGGATGGAGGCGGGCAATAGGTCCAGCTCCAGGCGATCGTAGATGCGGAATTGGCGCAGGCTCAGGCTTTGGATGTGCATCGACTACGTATTGTAGCACGGCGACTTCGAAGCTCAAGATGGCTGTTCTCACAGGGTGCGTCTCAGATCGGCGGCGACATCCTGTAGGGGCGAGGCATTGCGCGGCGTGCCGCCGCTGCCCCGCCTGCCCTCGAACGCGGATACCAACCCCGATACTCACCTTCTGCGTCGCAATGCCTCGCCCGGCACGTGGCGGGTCCTGTCGCCACGGGATCAGCTGCGGGCGAGGGCGCCTGGACGACGCGGGCGAGGCATTCCGTTCACGTGATGGGTCCTGTGCCGCGGTTCCGCGTGCGCAGACGCCGGCACCTCTCGTTGACTCTGGGAATGCCTCGCCCCTACAGGTCGACCTGCCGGCGTGACGGTGTCACGTCCGAAGCCGATGAAGAGGATACAGTACCTCCTCCTACGTTTGCAGAGGCCCCGGATCGTGATAAGGTACTTACCATCTGTGTCTTGATGATAGGGCGCTAGGCGGGGGAAAGCTGCCATCGAATAAGGAGGGTAAGCTGATGAAACCAAAGCCCATTCGCACGTTCTCTATTATTCCGTCGTTGCCGGACCCCTTGAAGCCTCTCTGGTCACTGGCCTACAATCTACGCTGGGCCTGGAAGTATGACACCATTGAGCTGTTCATGCGCTTAGATCCGGAGCTTTGGGAAGCGACGAACCACAATCCGGTCCGGATGCTGGGCATGATCCAGCAGGAACGTCTGGCCGAATTGGCCGAAGATGTAGGTTTCATTGCACATCTGGAGCGCGCGACGCGCTACCTCGACGACTATATGGCTTCGGCGGAGGGCGCGTGGTTCACGCACAGCTACGGCGACGTCGACAGTTCGCGGATCGCCTATTTCTCCTTGGAGTTTGGCGTGACCGAGTCCCTTATGATCTTTGCCGGTGGGCTTGGGATCCTCGCCGGGGATCACTTGAAGTCATCCAGCGATCTCAACGTGCCGCTCGTGGGCGTGGGTCTGCTCTACCAACAGGGCTACTTCCGCCAGTACCTCAACCAGGCCGGATGGCAGCAGGAGGCCTACGAGTACAATCACTTCGACAACCTACCCCTGACCCGGGAACGGGACGAGGACGGCAAGCCGTTGCGGATCGAGGTCGCGCTGCCGGGCCGGGCCGTCTACGCGCAGATCTGGCGCGTGCAGGTCGGTCGGGTGCCGCTCTACCTGCTGGACACCAACATCCCCGAGAACACCCGTCCTCAGGATCGCGACATCACCGATCAGCTCTACGGCGGCGATCAGGATCTGCGGATCAAACAGGAGATCCTCTTGGGGATTGGTGGCTACCGTGCTCTGCGGGCCCTGGGCATAGCACCCACCGTCTATCACATGAACGAGGGGCACTCCGCCTTCCTTGGCGTGGAGCATATCCGCCAACTGATGCACGATCACGATCTCTCCTTTGCGGAGGCGCGCGAGGCTGCCTCGGCGGGCCTGGTCTTCACGACGCACACGCCAGTGCCCGCGGGTCACGACCGCTTCCCACCACACCTGATGCAACACTACTTCCACGACTTCGTCACCGGCGGTCTCACCCTCGACTGGAACCAGTTCATGGCCCTGGGACGTGAGAATCCCTTCGATCACAACGAGCCGTTCTGTATGACGGTGCTGGCTATCCGTCTGTCGTCCTACTCCAATGGGGTGAGCGAGCTTCACGGTGAGGTATCGCGTGAGATGTGGCAGGGCCTCTGGCCTGGCCTGCCGCAGGAGGAAATCCCCATCTCTCACGTCACTAACGGCGTGCACATTCTCTCTTGGCTGTCCCGCGACATGAAGGTGCTCTACGATCGCTATCTCGGACCCGGGTGGCGCGAGGATCCCGGCGAGGAGTCTGTGTGGCGGCGTGCCCACGACATTGCCTCGGATGAGCTCTGGCGCACCCACGAGCGCCGGCGCGAACGACTGGTCTCTTTCACACGGCGCCGGCTCCGCAACCAGTTAGAGGAACGGGGTGCCTCCCCCAGCGACATACGCGCTGCTGAGGAAGTGCTGGATCCGGAGGCGCTCACCATCGGGTTCGCTCGCCGCTTCGCCACGTACAAGCGTGCGACGTTGATCCTGAAGGATCCGGATCGCCTGGCGCGCATCCTGAACGATCCCGATCGTCCGGTCCAGATCATCTTCTCGGGCAAGGCCCATCCCCGCGACAATCCGGGGAAAGCCATGATTCAGGAGATCGTGAACCTGGCCCGACAGGACCGGTTCCGCAACCGTATTGTGTTCCTGGAAGACTATGACATGATCGTCGCCCGCTACCTCGTGCAGGGGTGCGATGTGTGGCTAAACAACCCCCGCCGCCCTCGTGAGGCCAGCGGGACCAGCGGGATGAAGGCCGTCGCCAACGGCCTCCTCACGCTCAGCACCATTGACGGCTGGTGGGCCGAAGCCTATACCCCAGAGGTGGGTTGGGCTATCGGTCGCGGCGAGGTCTACGACGACCTGGACTACCAAGACCGGGTCGAGGCCGAAGCCCTCTACAACCTCCTGGAGCGAGACGTCGTGCCGATGTTCTACGACCGCGTGGGCCGCGTGCCGCGCCAGTGGGTGGAACAGATGAAAGTGAGCATCAGTTCCCTATCCCACTTCTTCAACACCAACCGCATGGTGGCGGAGTATACCGAGCGTTTCTATATGCCGCTTGTGGCGCGCTCTGAGAAGCTTTGGGCTGACGATTTCGCCCGCGCCAAAGCTTTGGCACAATGGCGATCCCGGCTGACGCAGGCGTGGTCGCAGGTGCGCGTGGAGGCCGTTGAGGGCGATTTGCCCTCCGAGTTGCATGTGGGGGAGACCTTCAGGGCGGAGGCGACCGTCTTCCTGGGTGAACTGAATCCCGACGAGGTCTGCGTTCAGCTTTATGAGGGTCTGGTCAATCCCCTGGGCGAGCTCGTCCGCGGTGTGCCGGTAGCGATGAAGCTCAGCAAGAAGCTGGATGCACAGCGCTATCGCTTCACCGCGGAGACGGTCTGCACGATGAGCGGGCTCCACGGTTACACGGTGCGGATCCTTCCGAGTCACGAGGATCTGGTCACGAGCTTCCAACTTGGCCAGGTCCGCTGGGCCGGATAGGATCGCGTTTCCGTCCGGGTCTCAGCGCAAGACTTCTAGCACACGCTCCTTGCCCGCCAGATCGGGCAAGATGGTGACCTCTGCACAAGGGAACGCGGCCTGAGCTAAAGCTCTGACCGCGTTCCCTTGGGTTTCCCCAATTTCCACCAGCATACAACCTCCGGTAGCCAGCCGCGACATGGCCTGGCGCAGCAGGCGCTCGATCGCGTCCAGCCCTTCTGGGCCGGCCAACAAGGCCCGCGCCGGTTCTTGGCGTACCGAGTAGGGCAGCCGCTCCCACTCTGGGTCAGCGACATAGGGTGGATTGCTGAGGATCATCTCGATGGGAGCTCCTACCGGGTCCAACAGGTCACCTTGGACCCAGGTGACTGCCGCTGTCACATGGTGTCGCAGGCTATTGGCTTGAGCCACGCGCAGCGCTTTCAGCGAGAGGTCCACGGCGATAACGCGCTGCCCGGGATACTGCGCCGCCACTGCGATGGCGATACAGCCAGAACCGGTGCCGACATCTACGAGGGTTCTGGCGCGGTGGGCGCGCAGCCAATCGATCGCTCGCTCGACCAAGAGCTCTGTCTCGGGCCGGGGGATGAGGACACCCGGTGTTACCGTGAAGGTGAGGCCAAAAAACTCAATCTCTCCCAGGATGTACGGGAGCGGGAGGCCCGTGGCGCGCCGCCGGACCGCTTCGATGTAGGCTGCTGCTTGCGCCTGCGCCACTGCCCACTCCGGATGCGCGAGCAGCGCCGTGCGTGTGTGCCGCAATACGTGGGCGAGCAAGCGTTCTGCCTCGGCATGCGGGCGATAGGTCACAGCAGACAACGCCTGCGTCGCCCAGTGGAGCGCGGTGTCGACGCGGCTGATCGATGCCGAGGCTACCTGCGGCAGGCGATCTTCAGGTGACGCTGGGGGCATAGACGTCGGCATGTACTGAGCGGAGGCTAGATCTAGCCTCCGCTCTCATGTTACTGTGGTCTGTCTCCACCGGCGATGACGGTGCCCGCAACGGCTCACTCCTGGCTGAATCGGGCCTCCAGCTGGTCCAGCAGTTCGGCTGCCTCAACCAGCTTGTCGAGGGGGTTCTGATCTCCGGCGAAATACCGGTAGTCACAGGGCATGATATCCAGCTTCTCCACGATGCTGGTGTGGTGTTTCCGCAACGTCTCTATTGAGACGCCGTAATAGGTGGCGAGCTTCTCCAGCGGCACATCGCGCAGGTTGACTTTGCGCACGGTGTAATCCAATGCCGCGGACCAAGCTTCAGGTTTGGGGATGTACACTTGCTCCTCGCCGAGGGCAATGCGAAACTCGATCCACATCTGGATAGCGGCCCCGATCAGCTCAATCGGCATTTGCGCAGCCGTCATCCTTTCGGTGAGATGCTCCTCTACGGCATCCATGCCGCTGGCGAAGAGCTGCTCGATGCGATCCGCGACCTTAGAATCCGGCGCCAGGCGGAGGTAGTTCGCCAACGCCTGCAGCGCACGATCGAAGTCCCCGGAACGTGAGAGCACCTGAGCGAGGCTCATATGATAGGAAGCGTTGTCCGGCGCAAGGGCGACACTTTCCTCCAGACCCTTGACCGCGTCTTCCACATCCCAACGCGTGAAGGCAGCAAGTGCCTCCTCGTAGCAAGATTGTGCTTTGCGTCTTTTGGCTGCACTTGATTGTGCCGGGCTCATCACGGCCTCCAGAGAAGGTGGATTGCGTTGTTATTGTGTATTATTATAGCACCGACCGTGAGGGTGCCAAACCGAAATCTGACGCGTCGACGCTGGCGCGTCGACTCTGAGGCGTTGGCTACCACCAGCGTTCAGTTGTCACGGCGATGCCCCAGGAATCCAGCAGCGCGCGCGCATCGTCCCAGTGGCTCTCATCCACGATCGCCAGATCTGGCGCTCCGGGAAGCGGGCGCAGCCAGCGGTGGAGCTGGTGGTCGGCTTTGCGCAGCTCCTCCAGTGCGCCCTCTCGATCCAACCGCAGTAAGCGGACCTCACCGACATGCCCGCTGCCGAAGTAGTTGCCCCACGCCTTCAGGCGTTTTTCCCACGCGTCGGGAAGCCGTGTACCCGTCATTTCCTCGAGCATGGATTGGATCGCGATCACATCCAGCCCCAACGTTGTGGCCCGCTCTGTGCTTTCAGCTGTCAGGCGCCATCGCCCGTTGTGGGATTCCGCAATACGCTGTAAAGACCCTGTCACGTAGACGCTGGGCACCGCCGACCTCGCCTCCAGCTCCTGGTCGTGCCAACGGAGGCTATTTCTCAGGTCCGCGTCGGGGCCTTGTGAGTGGGCGGGTAGGATCTCCAATGCCATCAGCCGGGCCTGGACGGTCTCCCAATCGTCTGGATGCAGCCACGCGATGCTGTCGCTAGCTCTGTGCAGACAAGGACCCAGGATGGTATCTCCCAGCAGCCGTTCCAGGAGCTTGGGATCGTCCACTTGAAAGATGCGCACCTGGCGGTCGATGACGATCCGCTCATATTGCCCGTACCACTCTTCCAGGGAGCGGATGATGTTCTGGGGCACAGGCTGGTCGATGGCCTCGGTCAAATAGGCCAGAATCGTCTCGACCGTCTCACCTCGCCGGAAGCCCTCGTAGACTTCGTCCCTTGTGATGCGATAGGTGATGACACTTTCATCGATCTTCTCACGATGGACGAACTGCTCCAGATTCGCCAGCACGCGCAGTGGGACCGGGCCCATCGCGAGCATCTGGAAGTCGGGCTGGAGAATGACCTGCCACGGCGCTTCGCTGGAACTGGCAGGTGTGTGGTTCGTGACGTAGTCCCGCATCATCCCGCTGGCGCGCACGGCTAGCGGTCCACCGGACTGGCTCTCACCCTCGGTCGCGGCATAGCCCAACGCGACAAGGCCGAACGCGTGGAGCTCGTTGAGCACGGTCTGCACAAGCTGCCATTCCGTCTTCTGGAGTGTGCTCTCGAGCTCGTTTCGGTAGGTGCTGCCATACCACTGCAGGCTCTTGTAGAGATACCCCAGCCAAGTCTCGCCGAGGGCGAAACTGCCCGGGCGTCCGCCACATAGCAGCTGGTAGAATAGCTCTGTGGGTATCCATCCCATCGAGGCTGTCTGGTTCAGCATATCGACAACCTGGCTGCGGAGCACTTGGTGCGGTTGCAGGGACATACCTTCGAGGTAACCCGAAAGCCGGTCTGTGGTGGGCTCGATGGGAAACCCGGAGGCGAGTTGCGTGTAGGCACGCAGCAGCGAAGGAAGCTGCCCGGCGGGCTTGGCATTCCAGAAGAGGATGACGGCATCGCCCTCAACGGCTGTGATCGCGTCATCCTGCGCTGTCACCAGCCGCAGGGCCTCCAACATCTCGTAGAGCCGGTTGACGACATCTAGATCCGCCTCTGCCTCCGGATCCAGTCCCAAGGCCTCCGCGATGCGGCGCCGATCGCGCTTTCCCATACCACCAGCTTTCAGCCGCCTGGCGGGCTGCCGGCGGAGCTCCGCCCAAGCGAAGAAGAGCATCCGCATATACTGCCGTAGATCGTTCTCCTGTCCCTCAAGCGGCGGCAGGTCCGCGAGGCGCTTTGCCTCGGCGATGGGCGATGGGATGGAGAGCAACTCACCGGGGAGGGCCGACCGCACCTCCGGCGGCACACCAACAACCTGGACGTAGTCGAACGTCCTTAGCGCTGATGGGCCGTTGAGGTCTGTCTGGCTGACCAACAACCCTTTGTGCAACAGCTGGGTCAGCACCGTTTGTGCGGCGGGGAGATGGCTGCTGCCGGGCTGGTCGCTGGTACGCACCAGCCCTGCCAACATCAGCGGTTGGGCGATGTCGCGAAGCGTCGCGCCTTCAGCCCCGTTCTTCGACAATACCACAGCAAGAGCTGCCTGCTCCGCAGCGCTTAGGGCGCGGACGAAGGTGTGTGAGCGGGAGATCTGGGGGATCAGACGGGTGAGCTCCCCGACGAGTCTTGCCTTGCGCACAGGCGTCTCGTTGAGCTGGAGCCCCAATCTCTCGGCAATCGCCTGCAGGGCGTTGATATGGTAGTTCTGCAGGGACGTGCTCAGCCGTTCCATAGGATTAGGATGATTCCTTGGGCATATATCCCTGCCGCGCCAGATCCTCAAGTATAGCGTCGACATGGTCCGGGGTGAGCAGGGCTACCGCTGGCGACAGCATGCTGGTGATTGACGACTGCAGGCCGGATAGCGAGATCTGGATCTCTTGCATCGTCATCGCATCGCGTGTCCGGAGCAGCGCCTGTGGCGGATAGAGCCGGACATGGCCATAGCGCTCCCACCAAGTCTGCCACCATGCCAGCAAACCAGGCGGGGGCTCGAAGTCCGTGCAGGCCTGCCATGCTGCGGAAAGAGAGCCGGGATCCTCACCGGCCTCGAAAGCTGTGTGCAGCTTGCCGACATCCAGGCTGTAGCGGACCAGCGTGCGCGAGAAGCCCGCGGGGCTTGCCCACCGCAGGAGCAGGGTGATAACGTCAGGCGGCACCGGTGTCGCTATCTCTAGCGCAGGGCCCTCGGGGATGAAGCGCAGTGCCTCCTGGCTGAGAGCGATCGTGGTCTCTAGGGAAAGCGCCTCCGTCCGTCCCCAGTGCACGGATTGCAGACCCTTCAGACGGATTGCGTCTGGTTCCTCCAACGATGGGCCGATGTCGACCAGGCCCAGCGCAAAGAGCGGTCCGGTCAGGATATCGACCAATACGGTGCGCAGAAAAGCGGGCCAGCCCCCGTCATCGCAGCTCAGCTCGAGGCCCATCAGATAGCGATGGCTATCTGGTGTGGGGAAGAGCGTGTGGAGCCAGCGATCTATGTCGTCGATGGACAACCAGACGTTGTCCGGCAGGAACGAGAGAATCTCCAGCAGAATCCACCGCAGGTTGCTGCAGCTGAGATGGACGGATTCGTCGAGGGACATGAGTCCCCAGTAACCGTGATAAGTGCGCCGCAGGCGAACGGACTGCTGGCGCCACCTTGGCCACCAGGAGGCCCAATCCGTGAGGTTGCGATAGAGCCTGTAGATCTCGGTCAGCTGGCGTCCTGGCGGCATGGCCATCCATGCCTGCGACAGGTCGGGATCGATGGCGAGGGGGCTGCCGGGCCAGAGAACGCCGATCGCGACCAGCAAATGGTAGAGGAACTCCGCCCAGATCTCTGTCACGCCCAGCGTTGAGGCGAAGGCCTGCAGGGCCGCATCGTCGGGCCTGGGTTCAGGGGGCAACAGCTCAATCATCCGGTCACGCTCGACATTGCCGTTGAGGGCGCGTGCGTCAGCAGGTACCGGGGGCCAGCAGACGACGGCCTTGGCATAGGGATAGTCAGGGGCTTTCCAGCGTAAGGTGGGGCGCAATCTGAAGGTCCCGCTTTGCAGGAGCCCCATCATCTGCTGCAACTGTCCCAGAAGTGCGTGGGGGTCGGCGGCGCTCACCACCGTCTCCGGCGAGCGGGCGCTGGGGAACGCAATCTCCAGTTGCGGGAGCTGCCGCTGGATCCCGAAGGGAATCACCAGCCCCCCCTTTTCAGGTTCCTGCAGGAGCACGCCCGCTTTGATCAACGGTTTCGCAAGCGCGGTCCAGTCCTTGTTGAAGTCTCGCCAGTAGGTCTGGTAGTCGGGGTAGACGTAGTGGTCCTGAAGCCTGAAA
The DNA here is from genome assembly GCA_016927095.1 of Anaerolineae bacterium. The sequence goes on from JAFGNI010000333.1 coordinate 15,882, forward strand.
TGCAGCAGGAGCCGTGCGAGGTAGTGGCGGGCATTCTCGGTGAGTCCTCCGACGGCTGACGCGAGGCGCTCCGGATCCATGTAGGCCTCCGCGAGTTGCGTCGCCAGCGCGATGCGCGTGCGGCCTTTCGGCGTCAGCCCCAGGCGCTCGATGTGGGTGCGGAGTTCGGTGAGGCGTATCTCCGCCTCCGCAAACTCCTGGGCCATGGTCGCCGCAGGATCGTCGGTCTCCATCTGCCACATAGGGATGTAGCCAGGATCCTCCGCTGCCGGGGGTTCCTGCTGGAGATAGCCCCACTCCGGTTTCAGCATGGTCGCAGTTTGCTCTGACCTATCGATATCGACCCGGTGTTTCATTGTCGTGATCTGCTCTGCGATGGTGCCGACTCAAGCGTGCTGGGTGTGCGCTAAGGCGCCGGGGACTTCGTCACCGTACAGAATCAGGTAACGATAGCCCTGCTCGGTCAGGAATCGTTGCCGGTTGGCACTGTAGTCCTGGTCGATGGTCTCCTTGGACACGAGGCTGTAGAAATAGGCCTGACGCCCATCGGATTTCGGTCGCAGGATGCGGCCCAAGCGCTGTGCTTCCTCCTGACGTGACCCAAAGGTGCCGGAGATCTGGATGGCGACGCTTGCATCGGGCAGGTCGATCGAGAAATTCGCGACCTTCGAGACGACCAGTGTCGTGATCTCTCCGTTCCGGAACTGCTCGTAGAGCGCTTCTCGCTCTTCTACCTTCGTCCTGCCTGTAATGATGGGGAAGTCGTAGTGCTCAGCGATCTTCTCGAGCTGATCCAGATACATCCCGATGATCAGCACCCGGTCATCGGTGTGATAGGAGAGCAGCTCGTCGAGAATCTTCAGTTTCCGCGTGTTGTCTGCCGCGACGCGATATTTCTGCCGTCGCTCAGCCATCACGTAGTCCATCCGCTCCGCGTCCGGCATGTCGATGCGAATCTCGTAGCAGATGGCCGGTGCGATCCAGCCCTGGCGTTCGAGATCGTGCCAGGGCACATCGTACTTCTTGGGCCCGATGAGGGAGAAGACATCCTCTTCGCGCTCGTCCTCCCGCACCAGCGTGGCTGTTAGGCCGAGGCGCCGGCGCGCCTGCAGCTCTGCCGTGATGCGGAAGACGGGCGCGGGCAGCAGGTGCACCTCATCGTAGATGATAAGCCCCCAGTTCCCCTCGCTAAAAAGCGCGAAGTGCGGGTACTGCTCCGCCAAGGGAATCTTGTCGTCGTCCTTGGTGCCGCGCTTCCGGTGGGTGAGGATCTGGTAGGTCGTCACCGTCACCGGGCGGACCTGCTTGCGCTGTCCTGTGTACTCCCCGATCAGCTCCTCGGGGATGTCCGTCTTGTCGAGCAGCTCCTCGCGCCACTGGCGAGCCGCCACCGTGCTGGGCGTGAGGATCAGGGTGTTGGTCTGGGCTTTGTCCATCGCCACCATGCCCACGATCGTCTTCCCCGCCCCGCATGGCAGGACGACCACACCGGCGCCACCGGCATCGGAGCCGTTGGCCCAGAAGATCTCGGCGGCGTCTTGTTGGTATTGGCGTATAAGGAAGGCTGCGCCACTCTGCGTCTTCTCGAGGAGTTGGAAGGGCAGGGGCTCGCCCGACACGTAGCCCACCAGATCCTCGGCGGGATAACCGGCCTTGACCAGGGCCTGCTTGACGTGGCC
>JAFGNI010000334.1 GCA_016927095.1 Anaerolineae bacterium
CCGGCACGTCTCTACAACCTTGACTGCGCCGCTCACCCCGGTAGAGACGCCCCGGTGGGGCGTCTGCGGCCCAGCGTCTGCCCGACATAGTGATCGGTTTCGTGCGTGTTGATGCTCTTCTCAGCTAGAGGGGCAAGTGCTCACATGTCGGCCCGGTAGTACCGATCCTCATGCCACTTTCCCGGATTGCCCTGAATGTACGCCCGAATCCGTTCTAGCTCTTCCTCGCTGCGAATGATGTGGTCGTGGAACCTCTCCTGCCATCTGAAGTCTGCGGCCCCGAGCGCCCAGATTCGCTTCGTGCATACCGACTTGAACTGACCAAAAATCGAGCTTACCGAATCCGCCGCAAGACGGGACTTCGCGGGTGCACCTTCAGAGTCTGCCTGAGACTGAGTGATCACGAGAATGCCGTGGAAATGATTGGGCATCACCTGATAGGCGTCCAGCTGGACATACGGTCGAATCTGCGGTGTACGCCACCACTCTTCTGCGACGATCATGCCCAGCGGCGAAACGTAGGCAGTGCCCTCGATGATCTTCCCCAGGCAGCATATCTCATCCTCAGTACAAATGGTGATGAAGTAGTAGCCCGCTCCCCCATAGTCCCAGCCCGGCAGCCGGCTGCTTTCCTGACGATACTTGCCCTGATAGTAGTGGGCCACGGATCACCTCCACAATTGCTGGTGTAGAGACGCCCCAGCGGGGCGTCTGCGTCGAGAGGTAGCTTGCTCTGATCGCCGAGTCCTGCCTCGCGCCAGACGTGCCACCGGCACGTCTCCACAACCTTCACTGCGCAACCCCCGGCGGGGCGTCTGCATCGAGAGGTAGCTTGCTCTGATCGCCGAGTCCTGCCCCGCGCTAGACGTGCCACCGGCACGTCTCTACAACCTTGACCGCGCCACCTCCGGTAGAGACGCGCCGCCGGCACGTCTCTACGACAGCACGCTCTCTCGTTGTGCGTGGCGGGGCTCCGGGATGGTGAGGGCGAGGGGCAGGGCGGCGAGGGTGCCGATAGCGGTCACCGCAAATAGGACTGCGTAGTTGCCCCCCGTCCACTGGAGGATGGCGCCACCCACAATGGACACTAACGCGGTGAGCCCGTTGAGCGTGTTCGTCAAGCCCATGTAGATGGGAAGATCCGCTTCTGGTGCCCACTCCAGCACGTAGGCGGTCCATCCTGGTAAGTAGCTGCTCATGGAGGCGTTGTTCGCCAGGAAGACCAGCCCATAGGCCCACGCCAGCCAGGTTGGGCTCGAGACGACCCAAGGGATGACCATTGCCAGCACCGGGATGGCAGCAGTCACGACGATGCTAACCTGGCACGTCAGCCGCGTGCCGTGCCGCTCATTGAGCCATCCGAACAGCACGGCAGCGCCAATGGTGCCCACGACGCCCACCGAGGTATAGCGCCCGGCGACCTGGTCCGGCAGGTCCAACACATCTAGCGCATAGGTGATGTAGAACGGGCCGGCCAACATCGCTAAGTTGAAGATCTGGCGCATGATCAGGAAACGCCGGAACTCGTGGTCTCCCTTGACGAGCGTCACCAGTTGCGGTAGGTATTCTGCCCAGCTGGGCACACGGTCGGCGCTGACTCCTCTGTTCTCCTTGCCCATCGCGATGGCGGTAAACGATAGCGCCAGCATGGCGAACCCAATCAGGAAGAGCATCGCGTAGTTGATTGGGTAGGTGGGGCCCTGGTCGCTCAGCAGCCACTCGACGCCGACGCCAGCGGCGAAGCTGGCGATGCCCGACAGGATCTGCCCGATACTGGTCAGGCGTCCGCGACGGTGGGCCGGCACTGACTTGCTCAGGAAGTCGAACCAAGCCAGGCTGGCCAGACCATCGCCTAGCCAGAAGATGCTCATCACGATGATGACGATGCCGATCATCAGTCCGGGACGTCGCGCACCCATCAGCCAGATCAGCGCTGCCAGCAGCAGGAGCATAGTGCGGCTGATGCCAGCAGGCAGCAGGATGAAGGGCTTCTTGTAGGGCTTGTCGGCGAGGTAGCGGGCCGCGACCAACTGCGGCAGGAGCCAACCCGCGCGTTGTAGAGCCGAGATCAGGCCGATCACCGAGGCGGAGGCGCCCAGGGACGTGAGGAAGCTAGGGACGACGGTGCTGGGCCCGAAGAAGGCCATGCCGATGCCAAAGAAGCAGAAGTCCATGACCAGGCACCAGAAGTTGCGCCGGTACCCAGAGGGGAGTATGCCCGGGCGATTGCGCGGTTCGGGTTGTGTCACGTCGTCCCAATTCCGGCGTTGGGCAAGTAGGCACCCTGCGCTTTGAGCAGCGCCTGCAGCTTCGAAACGTCAACGGCGTGCACGTCCATCGTCTCCGCGGCTGCCAGGCTTGCTGCAACACCCGCGGCCTGACCCGTGATGTAGCATCCGGGCATCACGCGGATGGACCCCTGCATATAGCGATCTGTGCTGACGCATCGTCCGGCCACGAGGACGTTGTCGAGGCCGCGGGGTGTCAGGATCCGGTAGGGGATGCCGTAGCTCTCCCCGGTCTCATACCGGAGTCGCTTGAACTCGTCCTCAAACTTGGCGAAGTCCTCGGTGTTAGGCGTCGAGGCGTGGATATCCACAGGGTAGTTGTAGCGACCGATCTCATCTTGGAAAACTGCCCGAGACTCGAAGTCGTCTAGGCAAAGCACGTAGTCGCCGATGATGCGACGGGTCTCTCGTAGGCCCAGGAGCGCGCCTGTGGCGACCAGCGACATCGCCTCAAACCCCTCTAGATAACGCTTGTAGTAAACCTCGTACTCGCTGAGGCTCCTGCGTCCCCAGAGGAGCGCCTGGGTGAGCGACCGCTCGTCGGTCCCATCAACGCCGAAGGTGTGACCGATGTTGCCGCCGCCTATGCCGGGGCCGACCTGCCACATGCCGGGCAGATGGCGGTCCTGAACGGTGAAAACGTTGTCAGCGAAAGCGGCAGTAAGGTTTCGATCCTGCCGCTCGCTCACGCGGTCCCAGTCCACGTTCGCCCAGAGGCTGCAGAGCGTACCGGGCATCATATGGCCGTCCGCATCCCCCTTCTCGAAAGGGGCCCCCGCCCAGACGGCAAGATCGCCGTCGCCGGTTCCATCGACGAATACCTTCGCCTGCACGGCGTAGAGCCCGCTTTTGGCGGCACAGATGGCAGCGTTGACGTGGCCGCCCTCAGCATCCACGCCGATGACCTGCGTGTGGAACGTGAAATCGATGTTTCCAGGCCCTTGAGCCCTAGCTTCCTGGATGACATCGTCATAGACCAGCTTGAGCGCCTCCGCGTTGATGCTGACGCTGCCACCCGGATCGTCACGGGGCGTGTCGGCGCGCTGCTTCATGCGTTCGTAGATCTCACGCCCAACGCCGTCGGCTAGGAAATTCACACGATCCGTGAAGCACATAAACGCCGGCACCAGCCCGGCGGTGCCCATGCCGCCGAAGCACGCCTGGCCTTCAGCGATGTAGACACTGGCGCCCTGCCGCGCCGCAGCCAGGGCGGCAGCGATGCCCGAAGGACCTCCACCTGCGACGAAGACGTCGACCTCGTGGCGCACGGACACCTCGCGTTCGAATGATATCGTTGTCATCTAAGCTCCTTGAGGTAAGTATTCCATCATCGTTTGCCGGTTCTTTCTGTCGCCCAACACCCTATGACAATTCGGTGCCGTCAATATCACCTTCTCCCTTGTCCCTTCTCCCCTATCCCTCCTTGATAGGATACCGGCCCGCCTCGCGCACCGTCTCGTACATAGCCAGCACGTTGGCTACCGGCGAGAGGGGCTGCACGTTGTGGATGGTGTTGAAGACGAAGCCGCCGCCGGGCCCGAAGATGCGCATGCGCTCAGCCACCTCGGCGCGTACCGCCTCTGGCGTCCCAAAGGGCAGCGTCCGCTGTGTGTCTACCCCACCTCCCCAGAAGGCTATATCCTTGCCGAACTCAGCTTTGAGCATCTTGGGATCCATATCCGCGGCCGAGCACTGCACCGGATTAAGGATGTCGAAACCGGCCTCGATGAAGCTGGGGATCAGCTTGACCACGGAACCGCAGGAGTGGATGAAGGTCTTCCACGCTGTGTTGGCGTGGATCCATTCGTTGATGCGCACGTGATAGGGCATGTAGAGGTCGCGGTAGGTGCGTGTTGAGATGAAGGGACCGCGCTGCGTGCCGAAGTCGGTACCGGTGACCAGGATCGCAG
>JAFGNI010000335.1 GCA_016927095.1 Anaerolineae bacterium
ATCCTGGTCCCGGTCCGCCGCCGCGGGGCCGGAGGTAAGCGCTTGGTCGGGGTCGTAGTGGTACCGCTCGCCCCAAGCCATCACCAGAACGGGTGTCTGCTCGTCAACAATGTGCCCGTAGGTCTTGGAGAAGGCCTCCCGGTGATCTACCGGATGGGACATCTCGTTCTCGTGGCCCGTGATCACCAGGCGGGGCGCCACGCCCCGGATCAGCCGTGGCAGATCCGTCGACCAGCAGTTGGGCAAGAGAACGTCAACCTCAGCCTGTGTGTGCACCCGGTCGATCCAGACACGGAAGTCTTCCCAGTTCGATTGGTCGCCAGTATGCATCACGGAGAGACCGCCCGGCAACGTGACCAAGACCACGTTGTTGAGCAGCTCCGAGCCCTGGTGCCCAGGGTAGATCCGGTAGCTGAGGTCGGCGCCACCCAGGGTCAGGTGATTCTCGATCTTCCAGTGGCGTTCCGGCGTAGTAACCTGATTCTCAAGAGGATCTCCATCGAAGAGCCCTGGTGGCACAATCACCGGGCGACCTAGCGCCACCATGCGCGGGATCGCGGTGGCATCGGCGTGGTCACTGTGGGCGTGGCTGATGAAGAGCGCCTGCGTCAGGTGCAGGATCCGGTCGAAGAGCGCGGCGTCGATCTGAAAGGTGTCGAAGGGCCCGCGATGGAGGTCGAACCCAATCGTCAGCTCCGGTGTCTTCACGATGAACCCGTGATTGTAGAGCTTCCAGAGCGTCATGCCGTGGGTCACGACCTCGCCCTCGATCTCCGCGACCGCCCGCGCGATCCTGCGGTTGAGGAAGTCGTTCAGGCATGGCTCAAGCGGGGCGGAGAGCACGTGCAGCGGCTCGTCCAGCATGAACAGCGCCTGCCGGCGCATCGCCGGTTCAGGCCACGCCGGTGGATGCTGGTTCAGCGCGTCATCCACCCACGCCAATGTCTCTGCCATCCAGGCAACCATCCGCTGCCGGATTGCCTGGGTCTCCCGGTCTGCATAGAGCGCCTCCAGCCCGAGAAAAGGGTTAGGTCTCATTCGAGTATTCCTTTCGTGATGCGGGTAGCCGCGCGTCTCCGCATAGTAGCACAGGCCGGGCGCCTGGCGAGAACTGCCATAGGGGGCATATGTAGGGGCAGGGCTTGTCCCTGCCCTGTTTGTAACTGTTCAGCGTTATCCCAGAGTGAGGTACGATGCAGCCGATAGCCCTGATTTGCCACGTTGGACAACAACAGGACCTCTGATACAATGATGGACACCCCCCTTGTTCTCCTATGATGGTCGGGGAGACAGATCCTAGACTCAGGTTCATTCATTTTGATGGAGGAGGAGCTGCTATGAAACGACGGATGCTTGGGTTGGTAGTCTTCATATTGCTGGCGTCGATGGCGCTGACCGCCTGTGGTGGCGGGGCCGGTCAATCTGCGGGCCCCTTCAAGGTGGCCTACGTCTACATCGGGCCTCCGGGCGACTTGGGCTGGACCTACGAGCACGACCGCGGTCGCCAAGCCGTGGAAGCGGAATTCGGCGACGACGTGGAGACCACGTACATCGAGAATGTCGAAGAGGGCCCGGATGCCTCGCGCGTCATCCGCCAGTACGCCCAAGAGGGCTACGATATGATCTTCGCGACCTCCTTCGGCTACATGGACTACATGTACGAGGTCGCTGAGGAGTTCCCTGACGTCCTGTTCGAGCACTGCTCGGGCTTCCAGACCCGGGACAATATGGCCACCTACTTCGGCCGGATCTACCAGCCGCGCTACCTCTCGGGTGTCGTGGCCGGCAGCATGACCGAGGTCAACAGCATCGGCTACGTCGCGGCCTTCCCCATCCCTGAGGTGATCCGCGGCATCAACGCCTTCACGCTGGGTGTCCGCTCCGTCAATCCCGAGGCCGAGGTGCGCGTCGTCTGGACGAACACCTGGTACGATCCTGTCAAGGAGCGTGAAGCCGCTATCGCGCTCTTGGATGCCGGCGTCGATATCATCGCCCAGCACCAGGATACCGCCGAGCCCCAGAAGGCGGCGCAGGAGCGCGGTGCTCTGAGTATCGGCTACGACTCCGATATGCGCGCTTTCGTGGGCGACACCGTTCTCACCAGCCCCATCTGGAACTGGGGAACCTACTACATCGATACGATCCAGGCTGCCATGGACGGCAACTGGGAGACCCATCAGTACTGGGGTGGCTTGGAGGACGACGTGGTTGAGCTCGCCGATTTCAGCCCCAGAGTTCCCGCCGAGGTTCAGGATTTGGTCAGCGAAGCCCGCGATGCTATTATCGGTGGCGATGATGTCTTCTGCGGGCCCGTCATGGCGCAGGATGGCAGCACGCTGGTCGCCGACGGTGCCTGCATGAGCGATGCGGACATGCTGGGTATGATGGTCTTCGTCGAGGGGGTCGTCGGCACGATTCCCGAGCAATAAGGGAACGATACGAGAGAGCGGAACGTCAGTTCCGCTCTCTTTTTTTCCTCGTAGGATTTCTGGTAAGATAGGGCGATCCTATGGAGACACCCACCGTGCAGCGCGCAACAGCCGAGCCGGTGCTTCGGATGCGGGGCATCACGAAGCGGTTTCCCGGCGTCTTGGCCAACGACAATGTTGACCTCGATCTCTATCCTGGCGAGGTGCTGGCGCTTCTAGGGGAGAACGGCGCCGGCAAAAGCACGCTGATGAACATCCTCGTGGGGCTCTATCGTCCGGATGCCGGCGAGATCGTGGTGCGAGGCCAATTGGTGGAGATCCACTCACCCCGCGACGCGGCGTCGTTAGGCATCGGGATGGTACACCAGAACTTCAAGCTGGTGCCCACCATGACCGTGGCCCAGAACATCGTCCTCGGTATGCAGGATCTGGCCTTCGTGCCCGATATGGCCGGCGTCGGCGATCGCATTCGCACGCTCGCCAAGCGCTACAATATGCAGGTCGATCCTGAGGCCGATATCTGGCAGTTGAGCGTCGGCGAGCAGCAGCGTGTCGAGATCCTCAAGCTCATCTATCGCGGTGCCGACATCCTGATCCTCGACGAACCCACAGCCGTCCTGACGCCGCAGGAGGCGGAGGATCTGGGCCGCGTGCTGGCAGTGATGCAGTCTGAGGGTAAGTCCACGATCTTCATCACCCACAAGATGGGCGAGGTTATCGCCTTCTCGAACCGGGTCTGCGTCCTGCGTCAAGGGCGTCGGGTTGCCGTGAAGGAGACGCGCGAAACCAGCCCACGCGAACTCGCGCGCCTGATGGTGGGGCGCGAGGTGCTCTTCCGTCTGGATAAGGCGCCCATGACGCCGGGTGACCCCATCCTTGAACTGCGCAATGTCCACGCTAAGAATGAGAAGGGGCTCCCTGCGCTGCAGGGTGTCTCGTTGACGATCCACCAAGGAGAGATCCTGGGCATTGCCGGGGTAGCCGGCAATGGGCAGCAGGAGCTCGCCGAGGTCGTCACCGGGTTGCGGGAGATCACCTCGGGCGACCTGCTGATCAACGAGCAGAACCTGACCAACTGCTCACCGCTGGAGGTGATCCGGTCCGGTGTCAGCCATATCCCCGCCGACCGGATGGGCATGGGCACCGTTGGGGACATGGCGGTGGCGGACAACATCGCGATGAAGGGCTACCGGCGCCCGCCATTGGCAAGTGGGGGCTTGCTCAATCGCAAGCGCATTGTTGACTTCGCGCGTGCCATGATTGACCTCTTCCAGATTGCCACGCCGACGCCACACACGTACGTCAAGTTCCTCTCCGGCGGCAATATCCAGAAGACGATCCTGGCCCGGGAGATTGACGCGTGTGCGGGTCTGCTTGTCGCTGTCTATCCCTCTCGTGGGCTCGACGTCGGCGCGACCGAAGCTGTGCGCCAGCGCCTCATCGAGCAACGCGATGCCGACCGCGGGGTCCTGCTGGTCTCAGAGGACCTGGACGAGCTGCTCTCCGTGGCCGATCGCATCGCCGTCCTCTACGAGGGGCGCGTGATGGGCATCCTGCCGGCTGCGGCGGCGGATGTCGAGACGCTGGGGCTGATGATGGCGGGGGCCAGTCTGGCTGAGGCGGAGGC
>JAFGNI010000336.1 GCA_016927095.1 Anaerolineae bacterium
CCGCTCCCCGCCCCAGCCATCGAGCCCGGCGCCATCTCCTCCATCCGGTGCGCCGCAAAGAGGGAAAGTGAAGCCCCATCGACGGCAAAGGCGGCATAGTCAGCGTCACCGTGGACCTCGACCTGAAGCACGCTGCAGTAGAAAGCACGCAACTTGGCAGTATCGCGCGTGATGAGACAGATACCATTGAACGTGATCATTGCCACCTCCGGCTAGCGATACGCCACCGCTCGCGGCCCACAAAACCGCACTTCCGGTAGAAGTCATCCGCCATACCCGTGACGCGGACGACGTCGGACTTCGGCAGAGCCCGGCAAAGCGTCTCCGCCACCAGCAGGTGGCCCAGGCCGCGACCCCGGGCCGGCGGCAGCACCTGAATCCAGTCGAGATAGGTCTCGCGGATTGAAACCTGGTAGGTGCTGATGGCCAAAGCGAGAGCCTCATCATCCGCGCTACGCCTGACCCAGAACCAGAGGGACGGGTCGAAGACGGCAAGGTCACACCACGTCGCGACCTCCTCGGCGGTGTGTCTGTGCCCCGGATAGCAGCCGTTCAGGAGCTCAGCGGCGTCGACGAAGCTCTCTCCACGACCAAAGTCGAAGTCCGCTACGTAGACGTCGTCGTGGACCGGCACGCTTGCGCAATCCGGGCCCTCGTAGATCAGCGGGTAGGATTCGCTCACCTCATAGTCCTTGAGACAACTAGAGACCAGCAGATAGTCGTCTTCATGCAAGACCAGAAAATCGAGAGCGGCGACGCCAACGTGCGACAGCGCGAAGTGTTCTCGATCGTCGGACCAGTAGAACTCAAGTCGCCCGTCGCGGACGGCGTAAAGTGCGGTGTGGGCGCCGGCACGGACAATATGGGTCTCGCTTGCCCGGCAGAGCTGCTCGACCTTCCACAGGGCGATGCAGGAGACCCGGCAGGGATCGACGCGGTACCTGGCTCTGACAGCATCGAGGAAGCTATCGTCGTCAATGATCATCCACTTGAACGCCTCAAGATCAGGATTGCTCACCGCTCGACCGGTATCACCACGTTGAAGGGGATACCGTTGTTTGGCGCGGGCCTGTCGCTCGGGAAGCGGGCCGACAGGAAGAGATAGGCCGGCCGCCCGTCCTGGAGCAAGACCTGCGGGCGCTCGAGGCGCTGGAGCTCCGTTGTGGTGCCATCCTCCCAGGTTACGGTGCGGGAGTAGGCCTTGGGCCCGCCCACGGGAAAGGCCCAGTCGCTGGCGTCACGTGAGACGACATAGACGCCGGCGTTCGCCTCGTCGATCATCGATGTGTCGAACGTTTTGACCACCATGTGGTACCAGCCATCAGTGAACCAAGCGTAGGCATCCTCCGTGACCCGCGGCTCGCCCTCGATATGGATCAGACCGTCGTGGTCGCCCACGCGGACATAGGGACCTTCCGGGGACTTGGCCTTCGCAGCGCCGATGGTGAGTGTCTGCCAGAACGGTCGCTCCAAGGGCGGTGTATCGGGCCCTGGATGCGACGTGTCCGTGCTCTTGTAGATCAGCGTCACCGATCCGTCCGTGTGGATGACGGGCGCGGCGTTCGAGGTGATCACAGCGTCCCAGTTTCCGGGTCGTGGCTCGATGATGGGCTTGTCCAGCCGGTGCCAGGGGCCGCGAGGATGCTCCGCCATCGCCACGCCGATGCGCTTGTTGTCCCAGGCCTCTTTGTAGATGGGATCTTCGTGGGGTGAGAGAGGCGCCGTGGGACGCGGCTGCGTGTAGGTCGTGCCGGTGTAGAAGAGATAGTAGGTCCCGTTGTGCCGCTGGATCGAGGGGTTGTGGCTCATCATGCCATCCCAATGATCGCGCCCCCGCGGCGGCAGGACATCCATCTCGTAGTGGTAGGGCCCCTCCGGGCGGTCCGCCGAGGCCAGCACGACCACAGAGTCGGTGACCCAAGAGCCCCGATTGGCGGGCCAGACCGAGGCGAACATGTGGTAACGTCCGTCGTCACCTTGGATGACGGAGGCCCCCCAGACGACCTGGTCCGGCAACTGGAACGAGACGCGTGCGCGTCCCAGCCTCCCGGCGAAGGGATTGCGGCCTTCCCGAAACATCGTCAGCCCCCTTTCTCACCGGTCTTGGCCCACATACGATCGCGGATCAGGACCACCGCAGCAAAGATGAAGATCGGCAGCTGCTCAATGAAGCCTGGGATTAGGAACTGCGGTGTGGTGTTGTTGGACGCGTGGAGCACATCACTAATCAGGTTGGGCAATGTCTTCTGCATCGTATGATCTCCAGGTTGAAAGGTGATAGGAAGGGTATCTGACCTAGCCCTCGCGCCGGGCCCACCATGCGACGATCAGGTAGAGCAGACCCGGGGAGGCCAACACCATGAAAATGCCACCACGCGGCAGCGATCCTGAGAAAGCATAGTCCAGAGCGTAGAAGACGAGCATGCCACCGACGACGAGCGCGCCGCCCAGAAGCTCCCAGCGCCACCCCAGGAGCAGCCCCACCCAGAGTACAAAGAAAGCCAGCATCATCAGCGCCTCACGGGGCGTGAGACG
>JAFGNI010000337.1 GCA_016927095.1 Anaerolineae bacterium
AGCATCAGAGTTCTGAGTCGCCTATCGCCTATAGACACCACCTCCTTCCTGCGCGGCAGAAACCATCAGGATCGGCTCGGCACAGGTGCACGGGGACAAGTCGGTCGACTGCAACGTCTCAAGCATCAGCGCCAGCAATCGATGGACCAGGTCCGGGATTCCCTCGCGGACGATCTCGATCTGGGGCTCTAGACCGGCAGCCCAGTTGATGGAATAGGCTACCGCAGCATAGTGCATCCCCAGTTCGCGCGCCAATGTGGCCTCGGGCATCCCTGTCATCCCGACGACATCGCCACCTAACCTCTCAAACATCCGAATCTCAGCAGGCGTCTCAAAGCGCGGCCCGTTGGTACAGACATAGGTGCCGCCCGGGCGCAAGGTCAGATTCGCCCACGCGGCCCGCTCGAGCAGCTTCCGCCGCAGTGCCGGACAACAGGGCGTGCTCGTCTCCAGATAAGCGTGCCCGGTTGGCCCACCGTCAAAGAACGTGGATGCCCGGCCAGACGTGAAGTCGAGGTAGTCGTCGATGATCATCAGGCTTGCGGGTGGCACCTCACGGTTGATCGAGCCGACAGCGTTGGTCGCCAGCACCCGTGTGACTCCCAACATGCCCAACGCCGTGATGTTCGCCCGGTAGTTGATGCGGTGAGGAGGGTTCTCGCGGCTCAGGCCGTGGCGGTTGAGGTAGACCACCGGGTAGGGCTCTGCCTGGGCAATGCGGACGTTCACCGGCCCGTAGTAGGTCTCAACCGTTTGCTCTTCGGCAATCAGCCCCGGAAGCTCATAGACCCCGGTTCCACCAATGATGGCCACGCGTTCGATCGCTTCTGACATCTCAGCCTCCTCAGGTTATGACATACCCTACAGCAGATCGACACGAGACCTCAGGTCATATGGACTGAAGACACCCGCCTTCGTGATGATGCCGGCTACCAGGTGCGGCGGTGTGATGTCAAACGCCGGGTAGTATGCGGCGATCGACGGGATCGTGGTCGGCTGTCCGCGGCACGCGCGCATCTCATCGGGGTTGCGTTCCTCGATGACGATGGAGGCACGGTCCGGTCTGTTGGGGTCGAGCCCCCAGCAAAAAGCGAAGTAGGGCACGCCGTGGTACGCGGCAGCGATCGCATTCTGAAAGGTACCGACCTTATTGACGACATGGCCGTCGAGGGTGATCAGGTCGGCGGCGGTGAAGTACTTCTGCACCTTGCCCTGTGAGAGGACGTGGGCCGGCATGTTGTCGCCGATGATCTGCACGGGGATGCCGAGCTCGTGGACGCTTGGGGCCGTGAGTCGCGCCCCCTGGAGATAGGGCCGCGTCTCAGGCGTGAAGACGCGGAGGCGTTTGCCGTCCCGTGCAGCTAGGCCCAGGCTGAGGAGGAAGGCTGTCTCGGCGAAGCACATTGTCAAGATGCCATCGCCATCGGCCATCAGGCCGGCGCCGTAGCTTGCCGTGGCTGCGTAGTCCTCGTACTGCCGGTCTCGCTGCCGCTCTATCCACGCCAGGAGCGTCTCCGCGAGCGGCGTGCCGTCAGCGAGTGCGTCCTCGAGGACGCCCATCGCCCGCTCCAGTCGCCGCGCCAGCGCCGTGTTGGTGGGACGCGTGGCCACGAGCCGCGCCTGGGCTGCCTTCAGGTGTGCCAGCCGAGCCCCCGGAGGCCTCGCTTCGGCCTCCCTCGCAGCCAGGACCATCGCGTACCACGCAGCTATGGAGGGACCGCCGCCCTGCGTCACCATATCCTCAATGGCGCGGGCGACTGACTCGACGTCCTTACACCGCACAAACAGGCGCTCGAAGGGGTAAGCGCGGCGGTCGCCGATCAGGACGGTGCCATCCTCATACCGGGCGACATTTTCCCGCCGTAGAAGGAACGGGAGCAGCTCATTGATACTAGGATCCATCGTTCACCTCGGCTGTGGTCATCACCGCTAGAAGCTGGTCAGGCCCACGATCTTGCCATAGCCGGCGAGGTTCAGGGCAATGCTCCCCCCGACATACAGGAGTAGCAGGGCGAGTACGACCCAATCCGCGGTCCGCATCTTCATCTGCAGGTAATTGGTGCGGTCAGGCCGGGCGCCGAAACCACGAGACTCCAGGGCCATGCCGAAGATGTTCGTGTTCCTGATACTCGAGATGAAGACGGGCACCAGGAGAGGAAGGAACTTCTTCAGACGCTCAAGGATGTTGCCGGTCTCAAGATCGAGGCCCCGGCTGCGTTGTGCCTGGCTGATCGTCACCAAGCTGGAGGCCACGGTGGGGACCAGCCTCAGCGAGGTGGAGATGGCAAACCCCACCCGGTAAGGCAGCCCCATCTTGATCATCCCCAGGATCAGCTCCTCGTTGCGGGTCGTGCTGACCAGGATCACGCCCATCGTGACGATCATGAGGATCGTCATCGTACGGTTGATGGCGTAGTACATCGACTCGACCTCGAAGACCCAGAACAGGGGGGTCGTACCGCTCGAGAAGAAGTTCCAGAGGATCATGCTGGAGATACACATCACCAGCAGCACGTAGCGGATGCGGTGGAGGTTCTTCCACGAGCGCGAGATTATTAGCTGGCCCAGTACCAATGCCGCACTCGGCAGCTGCCATAATGGGTTCCGGAAGAGCAGCACGCCCACGAAGACCCCCAGAAAGACGATGATCTTGGTGCGAGCATCGAGCCGGTGATAGGGTGTGCCGTAGTCGAGATAGAGCTCCGCTTCCATTACCCGCCCCCCCCTTCCGTGCAGTTCACCAATTCCTCGGGTCGCAATATGGTGTAGCCCATCCGGTTCGTGAACTGGATGAAGTGCGGGGGACGGAGCGAGGCCTCCTCCAGTTCCTGCTCATGAGAGAAAACCTCACGGGTGGTTCCTTCGAGAAGCACACGCCCGTCCTTGATCACATAGACCTTCCGTGCGTATTCGGCCACGACCCACATGTGGTGTGTGATGAAGATGATCGTGCTTCCGTTCTCGTTGAGGTGTTTGACCATCTCCATCATGCTGCGCTGCTCGTGATAGTCCAGGCCAGTCGTCGGCTCGTCAAGAATCAGGACATCCGGCTTCACCGCAAGGACGGCTGCTACCGCAACCCGCTGTCGCCCGCTCTTGGTCATGCTGAACGGGTCCTCCTCTTCGGTGCCCTCAAGACCCACGGCTGCCAGGGTCTCCTTGACGCGCGCCTTCACCTCATCCTCCGGCAGGCCACGCAACCGCGGGCCAAAGGAGACCTCGTCGAACACGGTCTCCGAGAAGATCTGGTGATCTGGATTCTGGAAGACATAGCCGACGTTTTTGCCCAAACGGAAGATGCCCTGCTCCTCCGTGGTCTTGCCGTTCACCGTGATCGATCCGCCGGTTGGGAGCAGCAGTCCGTTGAACTGCTTGGCCAGGGTCGTCTTGCCGCTGCCGTTCTGTCCGACGATGGCGACAATGTCGCCGGGGTAGATGTCGAGGCTGATACCGTCAAGCGCCTTCACCCCACTCGGGTAGGAGAACTCGAGATCACGACAGCGGATGAGCGGTTCCTTCGAGACCATCGCACTTTGAGCCTGTTGTTCCTTTTCCTCAATGGCCTGAAAGCGATCTTTCGATACCGTCCAGCCTGCCTTTCGGTAAGCCGCTTCGGCTTCCTCCGGCGTGAGAGGTAGGTCCGCCATCCCCATGAGCTTGTAGAAGCGCGCAATCCCCAGCGGCATCAGGCCGAGGCTCTCGAACAGGTCTACATCCTGGAGGATCTCCCGTGCAGGGCCGACCTTGACCAGCTTCCCATCGTCCAGCAGCGCGATCCGGTCGGCCTTGAGCACCTCCTCGGTCTCGTGCTCAACAACGAGGAGCGTGAGGTCCGAACGCTGGCGCAGGCGGTCGGTGATGTCGAAGATGCCCATCTTGCTAATAGGGTCCAGATCCGTGGTGGGCTCGTCCATCACCAGGACCTTGGGCTGGAGTGCCAGGACCGAGGCGATGGCAAGCTTCTGTTTCTGGCCCCCCGAGAGGGTTGAAGGAGGGCGATTCCGGACGGCGGTCAGGCCGACGTAAGCGAGGTTCTCCTCAATGCGCCGGGCGATGTCGTCCCTCGGGATGGCGAAGTTCTCGGGGCCAAAGGCGATCTCAAGCTCGACATTCGTCGAGAAGAGCTGAGCCTCGAAGTCCTGGAAGACCAGGCCGACGTCCTCCGCCATCTGGGAGACGGTGTGCTCGCGGGTGTTCTTCCCGTAGACCACCACGTCGCCGGTGAGCTTGCCTTTGTGAAAGTGGGGGATCAGGCCGTTGATGCACGTGGCGAGTGTGCTCTTACCCGCCTCACTTGGGCCCATCAGGACGAGGAACTCACCCCTCTCAAGCTGCAGGTCGATCGCCTCAATGGCGTTCTGCTTTGTGCCCCGGTACCGATAGGTGAGATCCGTGATCGCGACTGCCGGTTCTGTCATAGGCACTCCTTGGGTGTACGATATGACCCGTGCTCTGTCTCATCTCAACCGGCGCGGGTAACGGTACGCCGGACTGAACACGATCTGCCGGGGACCGGTTTACCATCTGATGACAGGCACCATGCTAAGTCCTGTGGGGATACATGTCAAATCGGTAGTGGGAGAAGCGACAGGGGATAAGCGACAAGGGACAGGGGATAGGGGATAAGGGATAAGGGTCAAGGGAGAGCGAGGCGTACCGGGTTCTTGGGAATATGTGACGCAACACGCCGGCGAGTCGATGGGTTCCCGCCGGCGCGTCCGTGATCTGTATGAGCTGAAGGCAAATGGCTATTCTGCTGATTTCAGCTTCATCGGCTCGCCGCAGCACTCAAAGGAGCAGTGCTCGGCGCAGGTGCACTCCTCGGCTGGTTCGCCGCACGCGTCGCACTCCTTGACGACCTTTAGCTCTAGGCCGCATTCCTCGCAGACGTAGACCTCACCGAGTCTCATATCATGACAGCTTGGCATTGTTCGCTCCTTTCTGGTTCTGGATTGAGCAGTACGGTTCTCAGGGTATCCAGATCGCGCGCCATGTCAAGCGGTCTGTCCTCCGCGGCAAGAAGACGGTCGTTGCTAGCGGTAGACTTCGGCAAAAGCGGCGGCAGTCGTGCGGATGTCGAACTGCGCCTGAACGCTACAGGCCCCGGCTTCAGCGATGGTCGCCAGTTGCTCGGATGTATGGTT
Organism: Anaerolineae bacterium; assembly: GCA_016927095.1. The sequence continues at coordinate 5,145 of JAFGNI010000337.1, forward strand.
GCTCACGACGTACCTCAGCACTGCGGCGATGGTGGCGGGCGTGTTCGTCTCCATCAGGAAGCCGTTCTCGCCAGGGGTGATATAGCTGGAGAGCCCTCCCACGACGGGGCCGACGACCAGAAACCCGGCGTCCATCGCTTCGAGGACGGCGATGCCAAACTCCTCCTTAACGCTAGGACAGACGTAGATGTGTGGCGTCGGCGCAGGTTGTGCCAGGATGATGGCCTGTTCCAGACGGCGGACCCGAGCGTTGGGCATAGCCGGCAATAGCCAGAAGTGGGGTCTCGCACCGGGGTGGGCCGCCAGGATCGTCGCTATTTGGTCCTGCATACGGCGCTCGACACTCGTGGGCGCCTCGGTGTTGCCACCAATCAAGACGAGGTCATAGGTGTCAGCCAGGCCGCCGGCGGCCCACGCTTGGACAAGAAGATCCTGCTGCTTGACGGGATTAAGACGACCCACGGAGAGCATGATGGGCCGAGTGGCGTCGCGGTCGGATCCAGGCTGAAGCCCGACGGCGTTGAGAAGGCTGCGCATAGCGGCGGGATCAGGTTCGGGCGCGACGTCACGGAGGAGTTGGATGCCTTCAGCGATGGCGTGAAGAGGCTTGGGCTGCTGGCCCTGCGGCGCGAGCACAAGCTGCGGGAAGTAGGCCTTGAGAGGTGCCGTGCCCTGGCTTGTGGGCATTGCCACCAAGGCATCAGCCATCTCGAGTAGCTGGTCAGCGATGTAGACTCTGTGCAGGTCGAAGGTCAGTGCCTTGGCCTCCAGCCCTTTGACCCGCTCCTCCGTGAAGGCGTCGGTGAGCCGGCGGTGTGGATCCGCCGTCAGCGTGAAGACGATGCGAGCGCCGATGTCCTGGGCGACCCGGGCCGCGGCCCGTGAGCCGTGATCTGCGTAGCGCAGGTGGACAACGTCGGGCCTGACGCCGTGGATCTCTAGCACCCGGGTGAGGGCCGTCTTGATCTCCTCCTCCTGGACCATCAGCTGGTACTGGGTTAGGGCGTCGCGACAACAGATGGGGACGTGAAGTACGGTATGGGCCGCCGTGCGCTGGATGGCGAGCGGCGGGTTGGCCAGTGCTTGCGAGGGCGTGAGAAGGACGAGTGTGACCACGTGCGCGATGCCCGGTACGTCACCCAGGGCGTCACCTAGAGAGGCCAGGAAGACCCCGAGGCCGCCGCTGTTCCCCTTGCCGGCCTGACCGATGCTGCCCTGGAACATAAACTGGGCCACGACTAAGCCTTCCTGCTGCAAGAGGGACGGCTCCGCACGCACCGAAGCGACCGTGGCCTCGAGCCGCTCCTGGAACAGGGAGCAAGCCCGTCCGTCGGGCCCTCGAGAAAGCTCCGGACCGGCTGCCTCAAGCATTGGCACGCTCTCCTCTCCCGCCAAGCGCACCAAGGCATCAACGACGGCGAAGCGCTGTGCGAAGGTGTAGCCTCCACACGATACCAGCATCTCCTCCAACAGCGGCACGACCTGCTTCATGCCGAGAGCGGCGGCATAGCGAATGAGGGCGATCGAAAGCCGCTCGTGACTGTCCCACCGGGGCAGCAACTGGTTCACGGTTTCGCTGTCCAGCATCGGGAGATCGCGCGCTGCCGCGATGTCCAGCAATGTGGTGAGAGGGCGCATATGCTGCGGCGAGAGATGACGCTCAAAGGCATCACGCAGCGCGTCCGGGAAGGACGCCGGGAGCTGTTGGTGTAGCGCGAGGGCATCCCGCACCAAAGAGTCCAGAGTGTTGGAGATGCCTACCTGGTCAAGAAGGAGCGCCGGATCCACACGAGCCCCGGCGCGGACGATGCCGCGCAAGAGGGCTGCGCGCGCTTTGTGATGCAGGTCACTGAGGAGCTCTGCCGGGATGGTTGCGCCGCGCCGGAGGTTGCAGGCCCACCCGTATTCCTGACCTGTGGTCCGGCGCAGGTCGTCATCACCAGGAGCGTCAATCTCATCGAGCCGTGCGTCCGGTCCCAGGGGTTCGTCGGACAGCAGGCGATCGGCCAGGAAGAGAGCGTGGCGCAGGGAAGCATAGCTGTCAGGAAACTGCTCGGCGTTGGTGGCCTGCAGGTATTGGGTCAGGAAGAGCACCTTCTCTGCGTAGGACATAGTACCTCCGACTTGGTGTCGCTGCTACATCGACTTGGTTGGCTGGTGGCGCGCTCCCTGCCGGGCGAAACTAATCGCGGTATCCAGGGCGGCGCAGAAACTGCCGGGGTCCGCAACGCCCCTGCCGGCAATGTCGAAGGCGGTACCGTGCGCGGTAGTGGTGCCGACTATAGGCAGTCCCATGTAGACCGTGGCGCCGGTCTCAGACGGCTGGAGCTTGCGCCCGATGTTGGCCTGGTCGTGATACATACAGACGATGCCGTCGAAATCGCCGTGCAGCGCACGAGGAAAGATGACGTCGGCAGGAACAGGGCCGTCAACAACCATGCCGGCGGCGCGGGCGGCCTCGATGGCCGGCACGATGAGGTCAATCTCCTCGGTGCCCAACAACCCCCCTTCGCCGGCGTGGGGGTTGAGGGCTGCAACGCCGATCCTATGCCGCGAGGTATGGGCCTTCCCCAGGGCGCTGTGCATCTGGCGGATGTACCAGAGGACGTTCTCGGTGGTGAGGTTGGCCAGGATGTCCTTGAAGGCGATGTGCTCGGTCACCGACACAGTCAGGATGTCGCCAATGACGCCCATAAAGCAAGGGCGTGGGCTGCCGGTGATGTCCGCGAAGAAGGCCAGCTCGTCCAGGTAGCCGTAGCCCGCTAGGTGGAAGGCCTGCTTGTTGAGGGGCGCTGCGACGAACCCATCGACCTGGCCAGCCATGCCGAGGCGCAAGGCGGTGCGGAGGCAGACGGCAGCGGCCTCACCCATCGCCGCGTCGAGTTGGCCCCACCGGACGGGAGGCAGCTTCAGCTCCTCTGGCTGGAGCACGACGATCTCGTTGCCGGACGCTTCGTACGCTGCCTCTGCCGGTCTGAAGGTCAGGTCGGCACCGACGACGGCGGAGGTGTCCGAGAGGATCGCCAAATCGCCGATCACCAGTGGGCTGCAACGATCGCGCCAGCTCGGGTCGGCTAGGGTCTTGACGAGGATCTCAGGACCGATGCCATTGGGATCTCCCATGGTCAGGGCAATGCGTGGTTTCATGTCGGCTCCCCTGTCGGCTTGTGAGCCAGGCGTCTCAGCTGTCTTGCGTGCGCGGCCCGGCCCCAGAACATCGCGTGCTGCGGGCATAGGCTCCGCCTGGGCCCTCAGAGTGCAACTGCTCTACAAGCATGGTACCGAAGGCGACGCGGGCGTCAAACCGGCGAGGCTCGGCGTGGTCACGGGCGAACGATGGCTTGGGCCACACACGGGTTGTGAGTCAGAAACAAGTTAGATTTCATCCTAACCAAAAACATACACCGGGGCTTGCATTCCATCGGGGACTTATCTATACTAGATCATATAAGGAGAGCTTTGATTCCGATGTGCTCCCCATCATCGACCTTTCATTGCAGGGAGGTAGCACTATGAACACCACAGCTCGCTGTATCGCCCGACTCGCCTCACTTCTCATCGTGTTGTCACTGATGATCCCTTCCGTTGCACTCGCGGGGGAGGGGGATGATGGCAATCCCCCGCCAGGGTCCGTGGACTGTCACCCGGTGTTCGATTGGGGAGATCTGCCCAGCAACTACTGCACCCAAGCGAACGACAGTCCTCTCGGTCCTAGTCATTCTGTATTGGACACCGAGATCAACCAGAATCCGCGATTGGGCGCTCTTTGGGACTACGAAGCCGATGGTCAACCCGCGGCGATGGCGACGGGGGACGATGAGCACAACGACGATGAGGATGGCGTCGAAGTCGCCCTCGAGGCCGCGTGGCACGCAAACGGTTCGTGCCCCATCACGGTCACTGTGACGGGCGCGGACGACAGTAGCTACGGCATCGGTGCCTGGTTGGATTGGAATGGCGACTTCGACTTCGAGGATGTGCACGGCGGTGCTCCAGAAGCCTTCGCGCCGCGCTGCCTGTCTGCAGGCGTACACCGCATAGAGCTTGGCTGTCCCACTGAGCCATTCTCCGACACCATCTACGCTAGGTTCCGGCTCTACGATGACGGCTGTAATGCCGGTGGTGGATACTTGCCGACCGGCGCTGTGGAAGGTGGCGAGGTAGAAGACTACGTGTGGGAGTTCGATCCCACCCACGTCACGATGACCGCCCTCGTCGCCAGCGCCGCGAACGACTGGATCGTAGGGTTGGTACTCGGCTCGGTGGTCGTGGGAACGGTAGGCGCGCCGGCACTGCTCGGTCGACGCCGGCGTCGTTAGCCGGTCATTCCCGCTGGCGGGCCGCCCGGCCCACCGGCGGCACGAATGACAGCCCGGCGACGCTGATTGGCGTGGCCGGGGATGGGCGATGGTGTGCTGTCGGTTCTGGGCCGCAACAGCGAGGCCCGGCTTCCAGCGACAGCACGCTAAACACACGCGGCTGACGTCTGGCTCCGTACCCACAAATCGAACCTAGAGCCGAGTTGCGCCCCTCGCTTGGGCATTCGTGCACGCCTCGATGACACCATTCCTAGCCTGGCGCAACGTGCGCTCTCGAGATCAAGATCCACGGCGTGCGATTTAGACGATTACGAATATAAAATCAAACAAAATGTGCTATACTAGAGGTAAGACGCGTAGAGATTGGAAGGGAGATCAGGATGTCTGCGAGGAAACCGCGCGTCGGCAGCATTGTCGGCAGTGTTGCCGGTATCATCCTTTTCCTGGCTGCCTTGGCTCTGGCTGCTTTGGAGACCGGGACGGCACGCCTTCACACGCCGCCGGGACCGGATGTGGCTGCGGGCAGCATCAACGGGGCCGGTTACGTCTTCCACCGCTGGCCTACGGGCCGGTCAGTCTTCCTCTGGCATGATGTGCCCTCGGCTGTGGCCGGTCACGGGTCGGGCTCGACCCAGGATGCGGCCTACGTGTACGCGGGCCGCGCGGGTGATGGCGAAGGCGCGGCGTTCGACTGGGAGGCCAGCACCACAGACGGTCGGACCATCGTGGTGCGGATCGCCGATGAGGAATTCACGTTGGCCGAGGATGCGGTCTTCTTCGTGCGGGCGCGCGGCACGCGGATCGAAGTGCGCCGCCTGGTGCGAGACCTGACGCAGTTCGCGACCAACCACGAGGGCGCCCTTGCCATGGTCGAGATAGAGCCGGCTGTTAGTGCGTTCGTTGCTGAAGCAGCCGATGCCTCATCAGGCGGCGAAAGCGCGGCGTCAACGCCCACGCCCGGCCCCAGACCCTAGGGCACCAGGCCGCCGGGCACATTGCCTGGAAGATGTCCCGGGCTCCTATCCCCGAACCTTGCCGGCCACGCAAGGCCGGTCCACGATGAGGCGTTTCCAAGTTCTGGCCAGGTCTGGCTGTGAGCTCACCCAATCCTGCATCGCGATGTAGAGGAGAATGCGCCGGTAGGCAATGAAGAGGTCAAGCCGGTTGAGCCACGTTGTCGCCAAGCTGTGCTCCCGCTCATAGCCCTGGAGAAAGGCATCCAGGAAGGCGAGCAGCTTCTCCCGATCGCGGATCGGCCCGTTGAGGCCGCCACTGTGGAAGATGAGGATGTTCTGGCAGGCGATGGCGATGTCGGTCATGAACCAGTGGTGATTCGCGACGTCGAAGTCGAGGATCGTGATCCTGTCGCCATCGGCGCGTAGGTTCCAGATGTGTGGGTCGTTGTGGATGAAACCGAAGCTGGCGCGCTCGACAGGCAGGAGATCCAGTTCCACCTTGAGGGCCAGCCACTGCTCCTTGACGTCGTTGTCGGGACACCACTCGTAGAACCTCTGCCACTCATTCTCCCAGGTCAGGAAGCTCTCGCCGGTGTCCGGATCCACGGCGGCGCGCCACGATGGGTAGTCCCGTGCCAGGCGATGGAGGCGACCGATCACTTGACCCCAGCGGTGGAAGAAGGTGGGGTCCCAGGCGTGTTCCGATATGGCTTCACCGGGCGCCGGATCCATGCGGTAGGCGACCCAGAGATGCGCCGTGCCTGCCGCGGTCTCGTAGAGATGGCCCTTGGGGGAGAGCTGAGGGTAGGCGACAGTCGCCCCGTGCTCGCCCAGGTAATGCATAAAACGCAGGCGCTCTTCGAGAGCAAGACGGCCCCGGCGCGGGTTGTCGAGCGGGATCGCCATAATCTTCAGCAGGCGTCTGCCCTGCTCGTGCGGGTAGGCGCAGACGATGCCGTCCGAGGAGGCATCGCCCCCGCCGAAGTGGCGCAGGGCGTCGGGTTCGACGCCGAATTGCTGTGCGAGGTCAGCTTGTATGGGAGCTGGGACAGGGATCATAGCGTGTCTCCTTCCGGACTAGAGGCATGCCTCCAGCCACGATTCGACAGCGGTATAGACCTCGCCCCGTTCCGGTGCACTGAAGACCTCGTGAACTAGGTCGCGGCAGAGCTAGGGTATCTTACCGTCCGAGCAGGCTGTGTGCCCCGTATCTTGCCTGTCGGGGAAGCTTCGTGGGCTCGTACGTCATTGTAGGCTGGCGGGCTGTGAGCGCAAACGCCGGTGGGTGGATCGGCGAGACCGCCTCACCACGCGAGAACTGGGCACCGAGGCTGGCTGAACTATACTACCAGCGGACGTCTATCGCCCGCCGTGCGGTCGTGACTGGGGAGGGAGTGATTGGGCCGAGAGATTGTCTATAGCCTGTCTCCAAGGCTGCGACGGATGGCGCGGGATGTTGCAGCGCGTGCAGTTGCTCAAGCACCCGTCCCGCTTGCTCTCGTCGAGATCATCACACTGCCAGACCTGGGACAAAGGGTGATCCTGCGATTCGGCACCCTAGGGCAACGACGCCTGACAATGGAAGAAGCCGACACGATTGAGCCGAGACTGCGGGAGCTCGTTGGCTCCAACTACTGGGCGACGGTGATCGGTTCAGATTTGGAGGGCGTCAGCGTTGATCTCGTAGAGGATCTGGTTGCGATCGATGCGGCCCTGCCGCAGTCTCTCCTGACCTTCAAGCCGACACATCACGCGGCGGAACTGGCAAGGGACGCTGACATCGTGCGGCGGAGTTTGGGGCTCGCAGATCACCACTGGGTGTGGGAGATCGAGATGCCGGTTGCGGACACTGTATTGCCGGTGGTGCGGATCGTGGATCGCGCCGAGGTTGGTCAAGGCCTGACTGCCTCACATCCATCACCTGAGGTGCGCGCTGTAGCCAAGATGCCGTGTGAGGTGGTTTTCTTGCGATCCAACCCGTCCTTCCGTGGGTGCTTGAAGGCGTATGCGGGAGCGGAACGCCAGCGCGTGGCGCTGAACAGCTACATCGCCAGGTTTGGTCGGGAGCGAGCCGCGGGCTCGCGTCTCTGTGCTGATGTGTGAGTAAGGAGAGCCAATGAAGGTTTTGGGGATGGCTGGTGGGGTCCTTTTGACGCTGTTAGCAGTCGCTTTGGTGGGTCTGCGTATCAGACCAAGGCCCTTCGCCAGATATGAGCCCAGATCTGGGGAAGTGAAGACTGTGCCGCTGCAGGAGGGGTTGCCGGCGCCGGTCGCGCGGTTCTACCGCATGCTCTACGGAGATGCTGTGCCGGTCGTCGAGTCGGCGGTGATCACCGGGAGAGGGCCATTGCGGATCCGGGGAATCAGCTTCCCCGGTCGCTTCCGGTTCGTCCATCTGGCAGGAGAGGGCTACCGCCACTACATCCAGGCGACGTTCTTCGGTCTGCCGGTGCTCACGGTGAACGAGCGCTACTTGAGCGGGACGAGCTTCTTCGAGACACCCTTTGGCGTGATCGATAACACCCCTAAGGTGAATCAGGGCGCCAACCTGGGCCTATGGGGCGAGACGATCTGGTATCCGGCAGCGCTCATGACGGAATCAGGCGTACGGTGGGAGCCGGTAGATACCACCACGGCTGTGTTGGTGGTTCCCTTCGCGGGGGGCGGTCCCGGGCCCTTTGGTGAGCAAGACCAGCGCTTCATCGCCCGGTTCGATCCTGTTACCGGGCTCCTGCGGTTCTTAGAGTCGATGCGCTACAAGGGGGAGCAGGCTGAAGACAAGACGCTGTGGATCAACGAAGCGCTCTCGTGGTCTGAAGTGGATGGCCACCGGCTACCGTTGGTGGGCGCCGTGACCTGGTTTGATGAGGGGACGCCGTGGGCGGTCTTCACGGTGGAGGATATCGTGCTGAACGTGGATGTCTCGGAGGCGATCCGCGCCGCGGGTCCCTAGCGTAAGGCGCAACGGAAGATCAACTCTGCCAACGTGAGCCATCGTCTCGGGAGCTGGCCTTGCGCTAGACTTAGGTTGGTGGGCTAGGCCACTTCGGTCGACGCAACGATTAGCTGCGCCTTGACGAGGAAGCGAGGGAAGGAGTCTGCATCGATGAGCGATAAGCATCAGGGCAACCACGAACGGCACGACGGAGAGCACAATGGCGGTGGGGGGATGGCGGGACATAGCGGTCACGAAGCGATGTTCCGGCGGCGCTTCTGGATCAACGCGCTGTTGACGATACCGATCCTGCTGTTCAGTCCTGTCTTGCAGGAGATCCTTGGCTTCTCGATGCCCAGCTTTCCGGGTAGCCGGTGGGTGGCGCCGGGGGTTGCGTTGGCTGTCTTTTTCTATGGCGGCATTCCCTTCATCCGGATGGCCATACCCGAGGTGCAGCGCGGCAAGCCAGGGATGATGACACTGATCTCACTGGCAATCGGCGTCTCCTTCGTCTACAGTGTCTTTGCGGTCTTCCGGCCCGCGTCGGGCAGCTTCTTCTGGGAGATGGCGACCCTGATCGATGTGATGCTGTTGGGGCATTGGATTGAGATGCGAAGCATCCGGCAAGCTTCCGGTGCATTGGAGGAGCTGGCGAAGCTCATGCCAGACACGGCGGAGCGCGTTGTCGGAGACAATGAAACGGAGGAGGTCTCCCTGGACGAGCTGTCTGTTGACGATGTCGTTCTGGTGAGGCCTGGTGCCAGCGTTCCCGCTGACGGTGAGGTGGTAGAAGGCGTGTCCAGCGTCAACCAATCGATGATCACTGGTGAGTCCAGGCCTGTGAAGAAGGGGCCGGGGGACGAGGTGGTCGGCGGGACGATCAAC
>JAFGNI010000042.1 GCA_016927095.1 Anaerolineae bacterium
CAGAGTCTACGTGACCCGGCAGGTGCCGGATGCTGGGCTCGATATGGTGCTGAAGGCGTGTCGTGCTGAGGTATGGGAGGGGGAGCTGCCCGTGCCGCGGGACGAACTGATGGCCCAGGTGAGCGATGTGGCGGGTCTCTATTGCCTGCTCACTGAACGGATCGATGCGGCGCTGTTGGATGCCGCGCCCAACCTGAAGGTCGTCAGCAACTACGCTGTAGGATACAACAACATCGACGTTGCAGCCTGCACGGCCCGGGGAATCCCGGTGGGAAACACGCCCGGTGTCCTGACGGACACGACGGCTGACTTCGCCTTCGCCCTGCTGATGGCGGCGGCGCGACGTGTGAGCGAAGGGGCGCGTTACGTCCTGGACGGCAAGTGGAAGACCTGGGGCCCGAAGCTGCTCCTCGGCGTCGATGTGGCTGGGGCCACGCTGGGCATTGTCGGCTTTGGGCGGATTGGGCAGGCGGTGGCGCGTCGTGCGCAGGGTTTTGATATGCGCGTCCTCTACAGCGATCCTTATGCCGTGGATGTTGATCCGGATCTCGCCCACGGGGTGGATCTCGACACGTTGCTGCGAGAGTCCGACTTCGTCTCAGTGCACGTGCTGCTCACTGATGAGACCCACCACCTGATCGACACTGTGGCCCTGGAAAAGATGAAGCCGCACGCCATCCTCATCAACACGGCCCGCGGGCCTGTGGTCGATCCCGATGCCCTCTATCAGGCACTTGTGACACGGCGGATTGCCGCAGCTGCGTTGGACGTCACCGAGCCCGAGCCGCTTCCCGCGGATCACCGGCTACTTGAGCTGGACAACTGTCTGATCACGCCTCACATCGCGAGCGCGAGCATCGCGACGCGTAACAAGATGGCCATCATCGCTGCCGAGAACCTGCTAGCCGGCCTTGAGGGTCGACGCCTCCCCCACTGCGTCAACCCCGAGGTGTACGGAGAATAGGGGACAAGGGAAAAGGGGATAAGGGATAAGGGATAAGGGTCAAGGGATGGGGGACGGTGTATCCTAGCCCATGTCACATATCTCCTCCTATTCCTCTTGCCTGTCCCCTGTCCCCTTATCCCTTACCCCTTGTCCCTTTGTCCGCATGCTTGACACCTCGGGCGCCCCCCATACAATTGGCCCATCATCCGAGCTGGGGAAAGGACCTTATGATGGATATCTTCATGAAGTGCGGCGAGTTCACGGCGGCTGATGACGCGCGGGAAGCAGGTTTGTATCCCTACTTCAAGCCGCTGACCAACAACGAAGGCACCGAGGCCGTGATCGGTGATCATCACCTGATCATGATTGGCTCTAACAACTACCTGGGCCTCACGGTCCATCCCGAGGTGCGCAAGGCCGCGGCTGACGCGATTAAGGTTTTCGGCACCAGTTGCACGGGTTCGCGGTTCCTCAACGGCACGCTGGAGCTTCACCTTGAGCTGGAGCGCCGCTTGGCAGACTGGGTGCAGCGCGAGGCTGCCCTCGTCTTCAGTACCGGCTATCAAGTGAACGTGGGCACCATCTCGGCCATCGTGGGGCGCGACGACTACGTGATCACTGACAAGGACGACCACGCCAGCATCATCGACGGCTGCCGACTGTCCTACGGCACCATGAAGCGCTATCCCCACAACGATCTGGAGGCGCTGGACCGGGTGCTGGCATCGCTCCCCGATGGCGCGGGGAAGATGGTTGTCGTCGATGGGCTCTTCAGTATGGGGGGCGACATCGCCCCGTTGCCCGACCTAGTCCCGATCTGTAAGAAGCATGGGGCACGGCTCATGGTTGATGATGCCCACGCCATTGGCGTACTGGGTGGCGGTCGCGGCACGGCTGCGGCGTTTGGGATCACCGAGGGCGTCGATCTGATCATGGGTACTTTCAGCAAATCGTTCGCCTCACTGGGAGGGTTCATCGCGGGCGATGCTGACGTCGTGGACTACATCCAGCACCATGCGCGCTCGCTCATCTTCAGTGCCAGCATCCCACCGGCCAACGCTGCTGCCGCGATGGCGGCGCTGGAGATTATGCAGCGTGAACCGGAACGCATCCAACGGCTGATTGACATTGGGGCGTTCATGCGCGAGCGGTACCGGGAGCTGGGCTTCAACATCGGTATGTCACAGACGCCGGTGATTCCCATCATCATTGGGGATGACGATCGGACGCTGCGGTTCTGGAAAGCCCTCTTCGACGCGGGCGTCTACACGAATCCCGTCCTGTCGCCGGCGGTGCCGCCTGGCCTGCAGCTGCTGCGCACGAGCTACATGGCGACCCATACGGATGCGCAACTGGAGAAGGTGTTGGCGACCTTCGCTGAGGTGGGCAAGGCGCTGCACGTCATCTAGCGGGACGATCCGGTTCCCGTTGCGGCCCCCGGCAATGCCAGAGCATCGCCGGGGGCTGTTTCATTGGCTGCAGTCCCCGACTACCATCGTTGGCGAGGAGCCCCTCGATAGGTCGCGTTACGATGCGCCGCTATTGCTGGGTCGCCGGTGGTGTAGTCCTGGGGGAGTCGTTCAGTTGGGTGAGGGCCCAGGCTGCGTGCTCGCGGACCATAGCACTGGGGTGTTCCGCCGCGGCGCGGGCCAGATGGGGCCGGGCCGCGGGATCGCCGAGGTTGCCCAAGACGATGGCGGCGTTGCGAGCCAAGCCGGTTGGCGTGGCCCGCCAGATGGCTGTGTGCCGGAAGCGGGCGCGAAAGACCTCGGCGTCGATGTGCAGAAGGTCGGGTAGGCAGAGTGTGGCCAAAGGGGACACTGGGTCAGTGGCGTGTGCGCCGAGAGGCCTGCGGTTCCAGGGGCAGACCTCCTGGCAAGTGTCACATCCAAGAACGCGCACGCCCATGGCGCTGCGGAAGACCTCGGGGATGGGCCCGCGGTTCTCGATCGTGAGATACGATAGGCATCGCCGGGCATCGAGGACGCCGGGAGCCACCAAGGCGCCTGTGGGGCACGCTTCGAGGCAGCGCGTGCAGGTGCCGCAGGTGGGCAAGGTCGGTCTTGGCGAAGGCGCCAATTCCACATCGAGCAAGGCTGCGCCCAGGAAGGTGTAAGAACCCAACTGGGGATGGATGAGCGCCGTGCTCTTGCCTGTCCAGCCCAGGCCGGCAGCTACAGCCCACGCTCGCTCCAGTACAGGCCCAGTGTCAACATAGGTGCGCGCGGCGATGGGTCGGCCCAATGCCAGCGCCAGGTGTTCCACCAGAACGTTCAAGCGCGACAGGAGCCATTCATGGTAGTCGGCTGCGGCCTGGGACGGCGGCCCCCAAGCATACCGGGACACACGCCCGTGGAGCGGGGGCAGTGGCGGCATAGGCGCCCCGGCGTACGAAGCGCTGACTATCAACACCGTTCTGGCTTCGGGCATAATCTGCCGCGGGTCGCGACGCCGCGCTACTGCCTCTGAGCGTGCGAGGTAGCCCATGTCCGC
>JAFGNI010000043.1 GCA_016927095.1 Anaerolineae bacterium
ACCGGCACCGGCACCGGCACGGGCCTGCCTACACCCCTTCCAGCCAGTGCTCTGAGTGGATCACGCGCCGTCGACGCGTTTCCCCGCGTACGACAAAAGATTCCGTCTCGGCCTCCTCACCATCAAAGTGGACGCCTGAGAGCAAGGCACCATCGGTGATGCCGGTGGCAGCGAAGAAGATCTCGTCGCTGGTGATCAGCTGGTCGCAAGCCAGGATCTGCCGTGGATCCAGTCCCGCGGCCTGTACAGCTTCTTGCTCTTCTGCGCACTGGGGAGCGAGCCGTGCCAGCATGCCGCCCCCCATAGCCCGGGTCGCGCAGGCAGCCAAGACTGCCTCCGAGATCCCCCCTACGCCCATCATGACATCGACGATGCCATGAGGAGAGGCCGCCATCAGCGCGCCGACGATGTCCCCGTCCGTGCGCAGCATGGTGCGGGCACCTGCGGCACGGATCTCCCGGATCAGACCCTCGTGACGCGATCGATCTAGCACAAAGACGATCAGGTCGCGCACAGCTTTTCCCTTCGCCCGGGCGACCAGAGCGAGCGTCCATGCTGCCGGGGCGTCCAAGCACTCTGGCACCAGAGCACCGGCTACTTCACGATCTACCACGATCTTGTTCATATAGACCGCCGGAGCCGGCGACCACACGGAACCGCGTGGGGCGACCGCCGCTACGGATACAACGTCTGGATGGCCTCGGGCTAACAGGGCTCTGCCATCGATAGGATCGACAGTCACATCGACTTTTGGGCCGTTGCCGTTTCCCACCCGTTGACCCGTATCCAAGGGGGAATGAACGCCCAACCTTCCCTCTTGGCCAATCACGATGCAACCATCCATGTCGAGGGTGTTCAGGGCCTCGTACATGGCTGTCTCGGCATCGTGGTTGGCCTTTTCTGGCTCGCCCAGGCCCATCCAACGACCTGCGGCCAGCGCCGCCGCCTCGGTGACACGCACGAGATCCAAACCCAAGTTGCGGGGTGGGTGTTCGATCATCGCCTTTTCCCCCTTTATGCCGCGAATCCTTCTACTGCCGTCAACAGATTGGCCGCTTCCCAAGCAAGCATACCGCCCTGCAGCACAGCCACATCTTCGTACCGGTGATGTGTACCGGCACCTTGATTCCGAACCAGATAGGCAGCCCGCTCGCTCCGCCGCCCGCTGCGACAGACAAAGACAATCGGGCGATCAGGGGGTAAGTCGGGTGCCGCTTGGAGCAGACTCGACAGCGGCATCGATTGCGCCTCCGGAATATGACTCTGCTGGAACTCTCGCTCTTCGCGCACGTCCACAACATAGGGCGGACTCGCGCTACGGAGCCGCTGCCATAGCTCGCGAGGGGGAATCGTGACCACGCTCCCGACAGGAATATCGGTCCGGCGTGGGATCCCCGACGGATAGGGCTGCCTAGGGAGGTTCTGACACTCTCTAAACACCCGTACGTCGCACTCATAGATGCAGGTGGCTGGGTCCAGCACTCTGTAGAACAGGTGCGAGATCGCCGTGTCCTCATCGAGGAAATGATCCTCACCCAGATCCGACCAGAAGCCGGTCGTCTTCATAAGCTGAAGCACGGGCTCGCGGACCCGGACCATATACAGATCTCCACCCTTTTCGCGGACACTGCGCACGATGCTCTCCAGCGTGTGGATGCCGCTGAAGTCACAGTGCTGCACGCTGTGCATGCGCAGCAGCAGAATCCGCTGCGTCGGGTGCGCCGCCAGATGCTGGGTGATGGCCTTCTCGATATGGCTGACCGCCCCGAAGTACAGGTCACCCAGGATGTCGAAAATCGCCAGTTGTGGACAGGGTGACTTCTCCGGTTGGTGGATGAAATGTCGATATCTATCATCTGGGAGCACCGCGAAGACCCTCGGCACGCTGGTCCCTATGATGTAGACGGCGAAGGAGAGCAGGATGCCGGCCAAGACAGCGAATTCGAGGTGGAGGAAAAGCGTTGCCAGCAATGTCACAACCATGATCACCGCGTCAGCGCGGGCCCCTCGCATAATGCGTGTCATCTCTTCGCGGTTGATCATGCTCAAGGCAGTCAAGATCAGGACAGCGGAAAGAGCAGCGCGCGGCACGTAGGCCGCCAGCGGGGCGAAGGCGAGCATGGCCAGCAGCACGAAGATGCCGGAAAAGACACTGGCGAGACGTGTCTGGGCCCCGGCATCAGAGTTGACGGCGGAACGCGTAAAGGATCCGGAGCAGGGATACCCGGAGAGAATGCCCACGGCGATGTTGGCCAGGCCCTGCCCCAGGAATTCCTGGTTGCTGTCCAGGCGTTGGTTGGTGTGGCTGGCAATCGAACGGGCGATCGACATCGCTTCTACGAGACCGATGGCCGCGATAGCCAGCGCACCTGGCGCCAACTGTCCGACGCGACTCATGTTGAGGTGAGACAGGTCCGTTAGGGGTGGCAGGCTGCGCGGCAGTTCGCCGATCACGACGACACCGCCCTGGTGCAGTCGCGCGATGCCCACCACAACGGCGGCGACGACCATAGCGATCAAGGGGCCGGGCAACTTGCGGTTCAGCCGGCGCAGGAGCAGGACCACCAGAAGGGTGCCCACCGCTAGGAGCATAGTTGGAAGGTGCGTCTCGGGCAGATGCGTCCATAGGCCGTGAACGGTCTCAAGCAGTCCGTGGCTGGCGAACTCCAGCCGGAGGAGATGGCGCGCCTGGTTGATGGCAATTAAGACACCAGCACCAGCCGAAAAGCCCACGATGACGGAATGCGAGACGAAGTTGACCAGGACGCCCAGCCGGGCCAGGCCCATCACCAGCTGGATCCCGCCGACAACAAGGGCTATGAGCCCAGCCAGTACCACGTATTCAGCCGTGCCCGGTGTGACGATCGTGAGCAGCGTGGATAGCAGGAGTAGCGAAAGCGCATTGGTCGGCCCGGTCTGCAGATGATGGGAGGAGCCCCACAGCGCGCCCACGATAGCGGCGACGATGGCAGCGTACAGACCTGTCTGGGGTGGCAGTTCGGCAATGAGGGCGTAGGCGATGGCCTGGGGCAGCAGAATGACGGCGACCGTAAGCCCAGCGATGAGATCAGGCCGTAGATTGCTGAGCTCATAACTACGGAAGAGGTGGACTGGCTGCAGGAAGAAATCGGTGACAGCACGCAGGCTGATATGCAAGGGCAGTCTTCTCGGAGTCTCGCGTTGGCCAACATATGTCGCCATAGCTTTCTCTCCATCCCTTCATGGCAGGGCCACACAGCTTCCCTGATGAAGCCTATGCCGGCGGTTACTGAACGACGCCGGCCTCCCGGTGATATCTACCGGCCCGGTGATGTGTACCGGCACACCGGGGCTGTCTACCGGTGCACCGGTGAGGTGTACCGGCCCCGGCCCGAGATCTCGGTCAGTTCGGCAAGGCGGTTGGCCGCCTCGGTGGTTAGCATGTCCTGCGTGAAGCGCCAGCCCCAGTTGCCGCTAGCCCGACCGGGTGTGTTCATGCGGCCCTCACTGCCGATGCTGAGAATATCCTGGAGGGGGATGATGGCGGTACGCGCGACAGACAACAGCGCTAACCGAATCAGTGCCCAGTTCCGCTCTTCATAAGCTCGGCCCAGGTACCGGCGCAGCGCGCTATGCACTTCTTCACCGGCAGTGTTCAGCCAGCCCAAGCTTGTGTCGTTGTCGTGGGTGCCCGTGTAGACAACGCAGTCGGGTTCGTAGTTGTGCGGCAAGTACAAGTTGTCAGGATCGCCCGAGAAAGCGAACTGCAGCACTTTCATACCCGGGAAGCCGCAGGCCTGGCGCAGTGCCTCGACCTCCGGGGTGATCAGTCCAAGGTCCTCGGCGACAAAATGCAGCGGTCCTAACACCTCTTGTACGGTTTGGAACAGCTCGAGCCCCGGCGTCTTGAGCCACTCACCGTTCAGCGCGGTCGTCTCCGTTGCCGGCACAGCCCAGCAGGCCTCAAAGCCTCTGAAGTGGTCGAGGCGCACGATATCCACCTGTTGGAAGGCCCGCTTGAAGCGGTCGATCCACCAGGCATAGCCGGTGCGCGCCATCGCATCCCAATCGTAGAGGGGGTTGCCCCAGAGCTGCCCCGTCGGGCTGAAGTAGTCCGGCGGTACGCCTGCGACCATTGTGGGGATCCCTTGATCGTCGAAGTGGAAGAGCTCTGGATGGGCCCAAGCATCGGCGCTGTCATACGAGATGAAGATGGGCACATCGCCCATGATGCGGATGCCGTGCTCGTTAGCATAGGCCTTGAGAGCGCGCCACTGACGGTCAAAGAGGAACTGCAGATACCGATGGTACGCGACCTGGTCGGTCAAGGCTGTCCGCCAGTGTGCGACCGCTTCGGGCTGATGCGTGGCGATGTCGTGCTCCCAGGAGCTCCAGGCTGTGCCGCCATGCTGCTCCTTCAACGCCGCGAAGAGGGCGTAATCCTCCAACCACCAGTCATTGGCGGCGATGTAGTCAGCGAGTTCGCGCTTGAGAGTGTCGCTGGCGTTAGCCTTGAAGTTGTCATAGGAGAGGCGCAGCAAGCGCTGTCTGAAGTTGATGACGGGTCCGTACTCGACGCTACCAATGGAGAAATCCGGCGCCTGATCGAAGTCCCACGGGGCCAGGCAACGCAGCTCGACCAAGCTCTCCAAGTTGATCAGTAAAGGATTGCCGGCAAAGGCTGATAGTGCCTGGTAAGGTGAATCCCCATAACTTGTGGGACCCAGGGGCATGATCTGCCACACTTGCTGCCGGCAGGAGTCCAGGTAGTCGACGAATCGATAGGCTGCATCTCCAAGGTCTCCGATCCCGTAGCGGCCCGGCAGGGACGTTATGTGCAAGAGCACGCCGCTCACCCGGCTTGGTGCAGGTTCCACGCTGACCTCAGGCTCTGGCTCGCGGGGCGGTTCAAGCATGTCCCGCAGCGCCCCGGCAATGCCACCGGCGCTGACCGGGACGCCCCGGCCTGCCAAGCTGGCGGCCAGCTGTGCGTAGTGACCCGCAGCATCATCCTCAACCTCACGGAAATCCATATACACCACGTATTTGAACGCACCGAGCTCGGTATACAACCCTTCCGCGCACACCTGCTGGCTGCTGCACAGGTACTCCAGGTCCGAGACGGTGTCTCGGAAGATGCAGAACCGGTGGGGATCTGCGTGTAACCCTAGGCCCTCACCCAACGTCTTCTGGACGAGCACCCGCTGATCACCATCGCCCGTTGGAACGGAGTAGGCAGCGGACATACGGATCCAGCCACGGGCATCGGCATACTTATTGTTGTAGATCACCAGCCCCCGCTCTCCGGGGCCGGTAAGCGCGTCACCGGAGGCATTGGAATAGGCAAACACGTTCTCGTTGACGTTGCCTTCGGGCGTGTGGAAGTCATAAAGCAGGAAGTTACGCACATCGGCAAAGATGTGACGGCGCTGCATCAGCGGGAAGATCTCACGCTCGTGGCGTCGGATCAGGTCCATATCCGGCTGCTCATCCCAGTAGGCGCGGCGATACTCCATGCCGTACTTCTCGGCATAGCCTTCCACCTGGCCATGGCCGATCATGGGCAGTCCCGGCATGGTCACCATGAGTGTGCAGACGCCGAAGTACTTGTCGCCCTTGCCAAACTGGGCCACGGCGCTCTCTTCATCCGGGTTGTTCATGAAGTTGACGTAGCGTTTCAGGATCTCGGGATCGAACTCCAACACATTCTTGATCGAGGCGCGATACTTGGCGTTCTCCTCCGCCTTGAGCATGTTCATGAAGGCGCTGTTGTAGACGCGGTGCATGCCGAGCGTGCGGACGAAGTAGCCCTCCATCATCCAGAACGCTTCGGCGAGGAGAAGGGTATCCGGCACTTCCTGCGCCACCCGCTCCACCACCTCACGCCAGAACTCGACGGGCATCGCCGCATCAAAGTCCGCCTGCCGCATCCCGTGTTCCGAACGGGAGGCGATCGCACCGCCGGTGCCCGGTTCTGGGAACCACAGACGCTGCACGTGGCGTTTTGCCAGCGTCATCGCCGC
>JAFGNI010000338.1 GCA_016927095.1 Anaerolineae bacterium
ATCGCGCTGCTAGGAAGCGACCAGCGTCCAGACTGGGAGCACTGGAACACCGACGCCATCCAGTACCTCGTCGTCTATCCGAAGCTTCGCTCGGTATCGCTGCTCTCGATACCCCGAGACCTCTACGTTTACATCCCGAACCTGAAGATGAGCCGCATCAACGTGGCCGATATGTACGGTGAGCAGTACGGATTTGACGGCGGCGGCTTTGGCCTGCTCAACCAGACCCTGCTCTACAATCTCGGCATCACGGCAGACTACTACGTCAAGGTCAACTTCCAAGGGCTGAAGGGCATTGTCGACGCCCTGGGCGGTATCGATGTGCCGGTCCACTGTCACTTGGAGGACTGGTGGCCCTACCCCAACGAGGACGGGACCTACAATCGGATGGTGCTGGAGCCGGGTGTCCATCATATGGACGGCAGGCTCGCGCTCTGGTATTCGCGCACGCGGAAGACCACCAGCGTCTTCGACCGAGAAGAGCGCCAACAGCAGGTGCTGGAGGCAATCTGGATGAAGGCGCGACGGGACGGATTCCTGGACATAATCCCCACGCTTTACGAGCAGTACGGGACGCTGGTGGAGACCAACTTGGGTTGGGGCAACATCCTGTCCTTGGGTGTGCTCGCCACGCAGATGGAGCTTTCGCAGGTGACGCTCTACAACCTTGGGCCTCGAGAGGTGACACCGTACGTCACCCTCCAAGGTGGAAACGTTTTCCTGCCCAACTGGGAAGCCATGGCGCCCCTGATCGAACGCGCACTCTTGCCGCCTGCGGCGAGCCGGGCAGCGCTCGCCGACGTCAAGGTCGAAGTATGGAACGGCACGACACACGACCAATGGGACCTCCTCGCCGCCGACCGCCTCTACCGGTACGGTTACACACCCGTACTGGGCACGGGCAATGGCGAGCGCGTTGTGGCGACTCAGATCCAAGTCTTCGGTGACCACGCCAAGGGCACGGGGCTCGCGACGGTGCAGGAGATCTTTGGCGTCCCGGATTCCGCCGTGACCTACGTCGGCGCGACAAACAGCGACGTGAGGCTAAGAATCCTATTGGGCGACAACTACCAGGTCTGTTACTGACCGGAAGGAAGCACACAGTGATCCAGCAACATGAAGAGGAGCTCGGGATTACGAACCCGGCAGTGTCAGCCGCCCTGCAAGCCATCGCCCAAGACGACACGCCTGAGAACCGGCTCGCCCTCTACCAAGCGCTGAAAAAGAGCACGCTGATCCTGCCCACGCCGGAAAGCGAAGATCTCGATGCTGTGGCGGAGCCGGACTTCCTGGGCGAGGATGAGGCCCTCACCTTCATGACCTACGAAAACGACGCCGGCGGCATCGTGATGATCGCCTTCACGGATGAGGAAGCGGCGCTCACGTGGGAACCTGAGGGACTGCCGTACCTCGGGTTGCACGGCAGGGACCTGCTTCTCATTGCGGCGGAGAACGAGGTGGCGGAAATCGCCCTCAACCCTGCCAGCGCGAGCAGCTACCGGCTGGGCCGGGAAGAGATTGCGGCTCTGACACAGGGGGAGTCGCCAGAGCAACGAGCCAGCGCAACACCGGCTCTGCCTCAGGGCATGACTGTGCTGGTTGGACCTCCGGAGGAAACCCCTCCAAGGACATGGCGAGAAGGCCTGGCAAGCATTCTCAAGCACTATCCGTCGATTGAGACGGCCTATTTCTTTCAGCTACACATCCCGCCAGAGGGCGGGCGCCACGTGATCGGTCTGGTGCTGTACGAGGGTATGTCGGTGGAGGCCCAGAACCGCATGATGGATACGCTGGTCTCGGAGCTAGAAGCGGAGCTTCCTCAAGACCAAGCCCTCGACTTCGTGGTGTTGGATGACCCGGACTTTCGACAGACTGTCAGGGACACCGTATCGCCGATCTACAGGGCCTGACTGACGTCCAGTCAGAGTCGACCGAAAGGCTGCCGCGAGATCTCATGATCGTCGCCAGGCGCGTCCTCAGGCATCCGTTGGCGCGGTGTCCTGCGGGCTCTCTTCCGGTATTTCAGCGTCCAACTCGATGATCTCGACGTCCGGCTCGTCCCAAGCCTCCGAGTCGCGGCGATCCGCTGTGAGCCGATTGTACTCCGCGACAACCGAGGGTGGACAGAGCGAGATGAACATGCGCAGTCCCACAAGGAGGATGACCAGATCATCAACCTGACCAAAGCCGACGAGGACATCGGGGACGATGTCGATGGGAAGAATCAGGTAGGCGACGGTCAGTAGCGGCACCAGTTTGGTGGACAGCGGCACACGATTGTCCCAGAGCAGCTTCCAGGCCAGCCCGAACTGCGAGAAGAAGTCCCGCAGCCAACCCAGCAGCTCCCGCTCCTGCTCGTCTCGACCCTCTGGTTGCCGTATCTCTCGTTTGCTCATTGTACCTCCCTGATCTCCAGCGCAGTGCGTACGACGATGCCATACCGATCGTCCAGGCTCATCGCTCGAAACCTCCTACGTGCGGGACACCAGATGCCCGCCTTTACTACGTAGTCTAGCACACTTCGGTTGCAGAGGGACACTCACAGAGGCTTCCCTGCAGGGCCTCTTCGTGGTAGATTATGATTAGGTGAGATGGACTATGCCATACTTGATTGACGGCCACAATGTGATCGCGGCGATGGAGGGCATCGACCTGGATGACCCCAACGACGAGGCAAAACTCGTCCTGAAACTGCGCGCCTGGACCGCACGCATCAACCGCAAAGCTGTTTTGGTGTTCGATGGTGGCATTCCAGGTGGCCCTTCCCGCACGCTTTCGACGCCGGATGTACGGGTCATCTTTGCCGCACGCCAGCACACTATCGCGGATCGCATCATCCGCGAGCGCATCAGAGAACTTCCCGATGCGCCCAACTGGACTGTTGTCTCGTCGGACCGTGAGATACTGGATGACGCGGCAGCCGCCGGCGCAAGAACGATGACCGCACAAGACTTCGCGGAGGCGATCGAGCGCCCGCCCGATGTCGAAAAGGAAAAGCCCGACACGGTCTCCACAGAAGAGATCAACGGCTGGCTTGCGGTCTTTGGGGAAGTTGAACCCGAGGCCGCATCCTCAGCCTCGGCTGAAGCATGGGCAACCGGCGCGGCTGCGTCCCCCAGCGCACCGCCAAAGCCCACAGCCGCACCGAAGCGGCACCGTGACCCACAAGGGCAACCACCACGGCGCCACACCGTCACAATCGGTGAGCAGATGGGGCTGGACATCGAAGTGCCACCCGAGACGGAAACGCCAGGTGGCAAGCCGGAGGAGATCTCGGATCGGGAGGTCGAGGCGTGGTTACAGGTCTTCCACGATGACCCCAACAGCGAGATCCCCCCTCCCAATCTGCCCAAACCCAAACCAAGACAGCGTCCTCCGAAGCCAAGAGAGGCCGTGGTCCGCAAGACAGGTGACCTCTCCTCCGACGAGGTCGACGCTTGGCTGGCTCTGTTCTCAGAACCAGCGTCCCAAGCGACAGAAAGCAACAGGGCTCCCGCATCTAGTGAGGCGTCGCCAAGCTCCCAGAACCAGCCTTCGGGTCCCAGCGCTAAGCTTGCCGAACACCGGGACAAGTACGCTCCCGCTGAAGGTCAAGGGAAAGCAGACCTTTCGGAAGAGGATCTGGAACTCTGGCACCGTTTGTTCGGCGAAGAGAGTTAGCCATCTACCCGGCGCCAAAGCTGTAGCCTGCCGCTGAGATGTGTGGTGGGCCGCACGAAGCCGTAACGATCACCAACGCGATATCCGCAGGGAGGGACTATGAGCAGGCGAAACCAGGTCAGGGTTGGCGCAGCCATCACGATCTTTGGTCTGCTGCTATTGGTGGGCAACCTTCTGCAGGTCAACCTCTGGGCTTACCTGTGGCCACTGATTCTGATTGGCCTGGGCGCGTGGCTGATTCTGCGTCCCCAGACGCGCAAGCGAAATGTGCCGACCAGATTCCTCTTGCTGGGCGACATTCGCCGGCGCGGCCCTTGGTCCGTCCGCGAAGAGGACATCTGGCTCCTCATCGGCGATGTCGATCTGGATTTCACCCAGGCCACGTTGCCCGAGGGAGAAACGACCGTGCAGATCCAGGGGTTCGTGGGCGGCGTCGACGTCAGGGTGCCAGAAGATCTCGGCATCAGGATTCGCTCTACGGCGTTCCTGACTGACGCTCACGTCCTGGGGTCGCATCAGGAGCACTTCGTCACGCCCTTTGAGTTCTCCAGCAGCAGCTACGGAGTAGGGCCACGGACCGTGAACCTGGAGTTGCTCCACTTCGTGACTGACCTGAACGTCCGCCAGGTCAGCCGGGAGGCTTAGCGGTCCCGACGGTCGCGGCGGGGCAGGTATGGCAGGGCCGGACTATCAAAGGTCGCGGCCCTTTGGTGCTGGCGAGACAGACCTTAGACGGGATAGGTGGTGATGCCGCGCAAGATCATCCATCTGGATCTGGATGCATTCTTCTGTGCTGTCGAGGCGCTGCGCGATCCCACGTTACACGGGAAGGCGTTCGCCGTTGGAGGCAGACCGGAGCATCGCGGTGTCATTGCGTCCTGCTCCTACCCCGCCCGGAAGTACGGCGTGCGCTCGGCTATGCCAACAGCGCAGGCGCTGCTGCGCTGTCCACATCTGATCCTGATCTCGGATCACCGCGGCGACTACAGCGCCTACTCTCATCGCGTGATGGCCCACCTCGAGAACCTGACCCGTGCCATCGAACAGATCTCTATCGATGAGGCCTTCATCGACGTCAGCGATCTCAAAGCACCGGCAAGGGCGATCGCCGTCGAGCTGCAACAGAGCATCTGGCAGGACTTGAAGCTGCCCTGCTCTCTCGGTGTGGCAACCAACAAGCTCGTGGCCAAGATCGCCAACAACGTGGGAAAGGCCTCTGCGAAGACCGATGGCCCCCCTATGGCCATCGAAGTTGTGCCGCCGGGTGAAGAGCAGCACTACCTGGCCCCGCTACCGGTCACGGAACTCTGGGGCGTCGGGCCAAAGACGGCGGAAAGCCTTGAGAAGCTGGGCATCAAGACCATCGGCGACCTGGCCGGTTGGCCTGAGGCGGACTTGATCCAGCGGTTTGGCAAGCACGGAGAGGATTTGGCCCGCCGTGCCAGGGGCATCGATTCGCGCCCTGTGATGTCGGACCACGAGGTCAAGTCGATCAGCCATGAGACGACGTTTAGCGAGGATGTGACAGACGAGACCGTACTGCGGCGAACGCTCTGTCTACTGTCGGAGAACGTGGGGCGCAGGCTGCGGCGGGCGGAGCTTGCCGCCACGACGATCAAGGTCAAGCTACGCTGGTCCGATTTCAAGACGCTCACCCGCCAGACGACACTTGAGGAGCCGACGGACCAGGACAGCGTGATCTACGTCACGGCCCAGCAGCTTCTCAAGGAGAACTGGCCCCGCGGCAGACCTGTACGTCTGATCGGCGTAGGTGCCAGCAACCTGACCGAACCCATGGCACAACTCAGGCTGTGGGATGCATCGGTCGAGAAGGGCGCGCAACTTCAGAAGACACTCGACAGACTACGCGACCGGTTCGGACGGGGGGCTATCCGGCGCGCCATCACGCTACGGTCAGACGACGAAGGCTGACCGACCGGGCTGCATAAGCCGGGCACCGTCGAGCAGACGCTACTGGCCTGTGCTGTTCAGCATCGCGACCAGCTCCTCAGACTCCCGGCAGCCGAGCATCCTAATGCGCTCGGGCCGGGGAATGCCGGAGGCGCGCAGATAGCCTCGCAAGTGCTTGCGGAAGCGCCGTATGCCATGATGCTCACCGTGGTGGGCTACTGTCATCTCAAGGTGCTTCTGAACCAGCGCGAGCCGCTCGGGCCACGGGATATCGTCTCGATGGCGACCGGCAAAGAGCCACGGATTGCCGATGGCCGCGCGGCCGATCATCACACCGTCGCAGCCGGTCCGGGCCAGGAGCTGGTGAGCCGCGGAGACCGTCGTCACATCGCCACTGGCCAAAACGGGAATCGTCACGGCCTGCTTCACCTCAGCGATGGCATCCCAGTCGGCGTCGCCGTTGAACCGTTGCTCAGCGGTCCGTCCGTGCACCGCGACCAGCGCGGCACCGTGGTCTGCCATCGCGCGGGCTACCTCCAGATAGTTGCGTCGGTCTTGATCCCATCCAAGGCGGATTTTGCCGCTGACCGGAACGGAGACCGTTCTGGAGAGCTTGGCAAAGATGCGTGCCACCTTGCGAGGATCCCACATCAGAGCTGCCCCGGCTCCGGACTTGACGATCTTGGCCTTGGCACACCCCATGTTGATGTCGATCATCGCCATCCCCATATGCTCAATGGCTTGGGCTGCCATGACCAGGGCAGCAGGCCTTCCGGAGAAGAGCTGCACGGCCACAGGCGCTTCCTCTGGATGGAGCTGCAGCATCTCGGCGGTCCGAGAATCCCCCTCAGGAGAGGCGCCGAAGTAGATGGCATTCGCCGCCAGCAGACCGGTGTAGACCAACGACGCGCCCAACCGCCGGCAGAGCCGGCGAAAAGGTTGGTCGTTGTAGCCCGACAGCGGGGCGAGCACCCATCTGCCATAGACCGGCGTCTGCCCAATATAGAAGGCGGGAGCAGCGTCTGTGGCAGGGGATGGTGGCGCGTCGTCGTACCTCATCGATGCCAGGGTATGGTTGTCAGTCATCTCGCCCTTCATTCTACCATGGACGGGGAGGCACATCCGCCGCAGACAGAACGGCGCCACCTCTTGGAAGCGAGGTGGCGCCGGTGGTGGCAGAGCCGGTTTCTTAGCTTGCTTTGACCTCAATGACCTTGGGTCTGGCGCGCTCGGATTTGGGCAGAATCACCATCAGGATGCCCTTTTCGAATTTGGCCTCGGCGCGGTCAGCGTCAATATCGACGTTGATCTTGACGGAGCGGCTGAACCGCCCGTACGGGCGCTCCTGGAAGAGATAACGGACATTCTCCAGCGGCGCTCGGAACTCACCGCTGATGGTCAACAGATCATCCTCCAACGTGATCTCCACCTGATCCGGTTCCAGTCCCGGGACAGCAGCGGTGATCACGACCTCTTCATCAGTGGCGTAGGCATCCAGTGGCAGCCGCATCGCCCGCTCCTCGGGTTCTACCATCTGGGCAATGCGTGACGGTATCCAGCTCTCACCCATCCGTCGTGCCATCTCGCGACGAAGCGCATACAGCTCTTCCATTGGATCCCAACGCAAAATGGTCATAGTTGTCCTCCTGTCAGATCG
>JAFGNI010000339.1 GCA_016927095.1 Anaerolineae bacterium
CTACATAGCTAAGCCGTTTAGCGTTCAGGTGATGCTGGCGCGAATCCGTGCACGCCTGCGCCGCCTCGGCCCGCCGCCCGATGAATCGCCTTCGGTGTATAGAGGAGGGCCGATGACCCTCGATCTAGCCAGTCGGCGGCTCTTCGTTCGCGGCTACGAAGTGCTACTAACGCCAACCGAGTACAGGATGCTCGTGGAGTTCGTGACGCACCCCGGACGGGTACTGGTCACGAGCTACCTGCTGGAACGCGTCTGGGATATCGATCGCCACGAGCCCCACCTCGTCTGGCAGGTAGTCAGCCGCCTACGCCAAAAGCTCGAGCGGGACCCCGCCGATCCCCAGCTGATCCAGACTCGATCTGGCATTGGGTACGTTTTCATGCCAGACGGCGAGGAGATTGCCGATGGAGAGCCATCAGCGTAATCGCGGCACTATCGCGATGGAATGGCCAACGGCTATTGCCGCTCGGATACGCATCGACGTCAGCCCGGCTCAGGCCCGAGCCTGGTTTCTGGCACTCGGTGACCATCCCGAGCGCTACCGCTTTGGCAGCCACGATGGATTCACTTTCACGCGGGGCAGCTTTGGCACGGTCGGGGCCTGTTTTGAGACGCAGGAGCGATTCGGGTTCATCCGCTTGACGCTTAGGTTTGAGCTGACCCGGGTCACTTCACAGCAGTTTTCGTTTCTTCTTCGACATCCCATTTCATCCATCTATGGCCGCTTCGCCATTGAGCCTGCCAGTGAGCATAGCACGCAACTGGAATTGGCCGTGGGAAGTCCCTACCTCGGAAAGCGACTTCTGCTGCATCTGCCGATCGTCCACGGCGCTATTCGGTATCAGATCCAGCAGGAGGTCGACCACATCCGACAGTCTATGGAGGCGTTGTACCAGGAGGAGACGTGGGCATCCTAGGGAAAATCCGTGAAGTGCTATTTGGCTCGGCGACCGGCGAAATCCGTGATCCAATGGGAATCTATATCTACGCGAAGTGTGATCGCTGTGGAGCCCCAGTCCGCATACGAGTTGACAAGGCTCACGACCTGCAACGCGACTACGACACGGGCGGGTTCATCCTTCACAAGGAGATCATGGATGGAACCTGCTTCGCACTGATGCAGGCCACTGTACGGTTCAGTGCTCGATACGCCATCGTCGAGAGCGAGGTTGAGGGCGGACGGCTGATCTCCTGGGAGGAATACCGGGCTCTGTCAACAGGCACCATTTCCACGCCCGCAGCACGATAATGGCGACACAGGGCTGTTCCCGCGCGACCACTGAAATTGCTGTGGGCCCCTTAGTTCCCCAGGTTGAGGGAATACCAGAACGCCGCAGCACCGGCGTCCGCGTACTTGCTCAGGAGCGCATTGAGCGCTTCCAGGGTCACCGCGTCACCGGCCAGATAGTCATTGCCAACGACAATGAGGGGAGTCATCGCTCGCTGTGCCGCAGGAATTCCCAGGGCGTCTCCGACAGCTGTGACCAGCGCGCCATTACCGGCGAGATCCCGCTCCTCGAAGGCTAACTGCGGGTACACACCGCGCAGGTAGCGCAGGTCATACCGGGTTCGATCACATTCATCAGCGCAGCCCGTCTGCGTCACATAGAGCACGAACAGGGGCTCCGCAGACTCACATATTGCGCTCGCCTCATCGGCGAGACAAGACTCCGCAGCCTCGGCACTGCCGGATGTGAAAGGGCTACCGCTCCCTGACAGCGGAACCTGTGACGACGGCGCTATGCCTTGTAGTACCTCAACGTCGGGCCAGTTGCTGCCGCCGGCCCCAAAGACGCACTGGAGGTGCGCCACCAGCTCCTGCCGGATCGCGCTCTCACCCACGTAGTAGGTGTCTTCGACAACAACCGCAGGCACGTCCCACCGTCCTGCCTCACCTATCAGGGCTGACTCGGTCGCCACGAATGCCTCGTACCCCTCTGGCGTCTCGATGTCCACGAGCTTGACCTCAAGGCTGGCTCCACACCGGGCCTCCAGAGGCGCGATGAGCGTCGTGTAGACATCCTCACACGGCGCACAGTCAGCTGCACTGAAGTACACAACCCGACCCACTGCATCGCCAGGCACTTCCAGATCGTCAGGGCTGGCGCCTTGGCTGCGGCAAGACCCAGCCAGCAGGCCGAGTGCCAATACGCATACGATCAGGGACAGCCTCATTCCATGTAATCCGTAGCGCTTCATCGACAACCTCGATTAGCTAGACGGGTCCTTCTCGACCACCACCCAGTAGTTAGGCGCTTGCTCAACAACGCGGACACGTGTAACAGGCGTGGAGAAGTAGTGCACGAGCGCGGCCGGCGGGTGGAAGTGACTGCGCATCAACGCCAGCGTCTCCCCTAGGGCCACAAGCTTAACCGAGAACTGCCTGATATCGGGTTCCTCAATCACAAGCCGCCCACCGGGCGCGAGGACTCTCAGGAGTTCGGCGGCGGCCGCATCCTGCTGTCGAAAGTGATGGAAGGTGTCCACAGCCACAATCTTCGCGAATCTATGATCAGCGAACGGAAGTGCCTCCACCCCACCGAGGCAGGATATCAGCCCGTCCTTTGCCATAGCTTGCGCCAGCATACCGAGTGAGCGATCCAGAACACAGATCCCTCGAACATGAGGCCGCAGTTCCTGTGCGATCCGCCCAGTTCCGCCACCTGCATCGAGCACAAAGTCATCTTCGGCCAGGTCAGCCAACACACGCAGCCGGTCGATGGCCTTGGTCCGAATGACCCGGTCATAGAATGGTGCCACCAAACTGAAGTGATCGAACAGACGCAATCGTCGCCACATACACCTGAGCTCCTCAATCAACACCCGACACGCGCACACAACGCCCAATTCTACCGATCTCGCACCAGGGGTCAACTGCGGCGATCCAGTTTGCCTGCTCCCAGCGACCCGCTACAATAGAGAGCATAATGTCACGCCGAGGTCCGAGCCAACGTGAGGAGTATATGCAACTACAGCGGATCCTGAACGCCCTTGGCCGGTGGTGGTGGCTGGGCGTGACCCCGATCGCCATCATCCTGGCCTACGTCCTCGTAACGTATCGGGCTCCCACCCCACTCTATCAGGTGATTCTGCGCTTCACGGCTGGTGGAACACCGGCGGCAGCGCTCTCGCCCGACTACGACCGCTACTACGCCTGGCTCTCATCGGAGTACGTGGC
>JAFGNI010000340.1 GCA_016927095.1 Anaerolineae bacterium
ACGCAGTTGTAGCCCCCCTCGGTTATCCAACTCACCGGGTCTTCGTGGAAACCGCCTGCGCCTTCCGGCTGTACAAAGGCATTGCCGTACCCCGATATCACCGCCGTCATATACTTCCTATTGGATTCCCAGTCACAGCCGGCATACCAGTTCACAGCATCTAGCACCCAACCATCGACACCCGTCTCCATCCAGAACCGGATCACGCGCGCTACTTCCTGCCGGAACTCCGGGCTGGCCCAGTTATACTGTGGGAGCCGGACCTCCTGCCGTGTCCCATCTTCGGCTGAACCAGTGACACCGGCCCACTTCGTCCAGTAGTAGCACTCTGCACGCTCACTGTACTCCCAGAACTCGTGCCGGCTTGCGTCGTAAAGGGTTCCCGGGACGGATCCCGGAAGATGGGTGGGGCGGACAAGGAAGACCTTGTCGCCTTCTACGGGCGGCGGCGCATCCGGGGTGTCGCTCCACAGAAACCACCGGCCCTCTTCGGCGTCCCGCCCTTCCCGGATGGCGTCACAGGCCTTAAGGAAAAACGGCGCATCGGCTGCACAATAACCCATATTCCCGAAGATGACAATGGCCATCCCACGGCTGTGGACAGCACGAACGAGACGCCGGAAGTCGTCGACCGTACCGATCCCAGGCTCCAGATGATAGTGATCCCGTGTGTCTAGTCCTCCGAAGCTTATACCCGCATCCCAGGGGGTGACAATCTCCAGTGCAGAAAATCCTTGTGCACTAAGTTCATCCAGCTTTGCCGATAGGGCATTTGGCTCTAGGGATAGCGAATCGTGGTGCAAACCGGGTTTGAGCGAGAATCGCTTGATTGCAGCAGCGGATTCCCACCAGCGATCGGGCACCTTCTCCCTGCCTACGCCGCCGGGCAAGCTGCCAGACTTCATTCGGGTGGTTTCCGACTGCTGCATAGCAGGCTCCTTTCTTACGGGCATGCGGGCAGCTCTACAAGACGGCCCGCTGAGGATGCTCCGGCGACGGTGCACAATCGAGCCAGTTCCTCAGATGGTCTCCCCTAGCTTGACGGCATTGAAGATCCGCATACGTAGAAGCAGTAGCACCAGAACGACCAAAGCGACCAGGAAGAGAAGGCCGTAGAGAATGTAGATGGGGATGATCGGTTGCCAGGATATCTCGACCGTGAACGGCGGGTATTGTGCGATCAGCCCCTCGCCGATCTGCAGGTAGGGGATGAACAGGTTACTAACAGCAATACCGAGGCCGGTGCCTACGCCCATCCCTGTGAGGATCAGGAAGAGCAACTCCCAGGCCAGGAATCGGCTCATCTGCTGAGAAGATAGGCCCACGGCACGCAACACGCCCAGCTCCACAGCGCGTCGTCGGAAAGAAAAGAGCGAGTAGAGGAAGATGCCCAGAACCGTAAGGAGGATGGCGGCAATGAAACCGACCGACAGTACCCCAAACAGCCCCTGTCGTTCAGGTTCACCTTGACTGCTGGCAACTCTCAACAGGGGAGCCTCCCACCTGATAACGCCCAGTCCTCGCGAATTTGCATCACGCACGATCGTCTCGTAGTCCGCACCCGGGCTGACGCGCAACCAGACGTTGTAGGGATAGGTGGCGCGCGCCACCTCAAAGAGGTAGTGCAGGTTGCCAACGATCAAGGAGATCCGGTTCCCCTCGTCATCGATCGGGTACCAAGTAGGGAACCGCTCGACAAGGCCGACGATCTCCACATCCGTTCTGACCCATTGATCCAGCATCTGGGCCTCGACACGAATCGTGTCACCGGTGTTCAGGGTGTTGCGTGATGCGAAATCCCGGTCTACGAGCACCCCATCGGGGACGACCGCCAGACGGTTCATCAGTTCTCCCAAGCTCGCCGACGCGAAATCATCGCGCCAGTAAGAGACCGATAGGAACTCCGATCGGTCGACGCCGATGAACATGCCCTCCTGTCTTTCGCCCCCGACATCAACAAACGCCTGATACCGCCCGACACGGGTGGCCTCTGTGACACCTGGAATCTTAAGGTGCTCTGTCACGGGCAAGAAGACGAACCGTGGGCCTGCGGCCTCTTCATCCGTTTCCGATTGCTGATCGCCATCCCGTCCCCCCAGCTCCCGAAACCGCTCCAC
The DNA here is from genome assembly GCA_016927095.1 of Anaerolineae bacterium. The sequence continues at coordinate 2,118 of JAFGNI010000340.1, forward strand.
CGCACTACTGCGATCGGCACTTCGCCCGACCTCGACCAGGGCCATGTCCGCACCGTAAGCATAGAACTGCTGACTGTGCAGATGCTGATCAAGTGTCTGGGCAAGCGATGCAATGAACGTCGAGAGGCTGAAGGTCAGAACCAACATAATCATAGGCGCACTGTAGAAACTCGGCGTCCGCGCGAGATGGCGCGCCGCCATCAGCAGTCCTATGCTCTTGGTCCGGAATGCGACAAGTGCGATCACCGCCATCAGGTACGGAATGAGTCGAAGTACCATGAGCGCGAACGCAAGAATCATCAGAGATGGAATCAGCAGAAGCAAGGGGTTTTGGATGGGGTTGCTGCGCTCCATCCCATCAGCTAGGGACAAGACGATACTACCTTGCTGCCGCATCAGGTAGATCCCATAAACGACCGGAATCAGCAACCCAATGTCCAACCAGGTGCGCTGCCACCAAGGGGCCCGCTGGGCTCGAGCCTGCTCCTGTTTGTACGTCACGATTGTGTGGATCGACGCGCTGATCGTGGGCAGCACCTGTGCGGCAACCGCTAGAATCACGGCGATTAGTCCTGTGCGAATCACCGGCGGCGACAGGATGACACGCATCTCGACTGCCAGCGAGAAATCCAGGAAACTGCGAGTATTGCTCACCAGATGAGCAATCCAGGTCGATACTGGGAGTGCGAGCATCCAGGCCAACATGCCCAAGATGAGCGCCTCCACAGCAGCCATAGCTACGACTTGTCGTGCGGTGCTGCCCCGGCTTCTCAACACCGCGATCTCATTCTGCTGCCGGACAACGGATAGCCCCACGACCAGTCCGATGAAGACAACCATCAAACCTAGTATGGGGATGCTGAACATATAGAGCATCAAGCGCAGCTGAGACGCATTCTGGCGGTAGTTTGACAACGCCCTCACGGTGTCCTGGGGAACCCGCGTGTTGGGCAGTAGCTCCGCAGCCAGATACTGCGCGCGGCTAATGCGGGCGAGCAAGGGATTGACGTCTGAAGTGTCCACTCGGGAACCGTCAAGCACCAGGTACCATACGGCCGCGTATATCTCTTCCTCGTAGTAGCTGCCTATCCGGTTGACAAACGTCTCTTCATTGGTGAAGCAGTGCGTCGTCAACGTGCCCGGATCGTAGAACCAGTACTCGTCGGTCGGGTCTCTTGGTCGCCAGATGCCTCTGATGATCAGTGGGATCTGAACAGTCGTGACCGTGCCTGCTGACCTCCGCTCAGCATACGCGATGTAAGTTTCACCGGACTGCAGGCCATGTTCCAGTGCCAGGTCCTCGTATATCAGCACTTCCATCGCGCTGCTCGCCGAAGAAGTGACCTCGCTCAGAGACTGCCCCTCGACGATCGTGACATGGTCCTCTAGGTCACTTGCGAAGGCGAAACTCACCCAGAACAACGGATCGGTGGCATCCGCGTACTGGACCTCATCTACAGCAAACACCTTGAAGTCATCAGTCCTGACGTAGCGGGACATCCACTTCTGGGGTAAGCCAAAGGCCTTGGCGCCGGACTCCACGAGGTAGGTGTCCAGTGCCTGGATGGCCTCCCAATCCGCCGTGGCATTGGGCGGTCGCGTGTATTGGAACATAAAGGCAAAGGGAGGCCGCCGTGATCCTTCCGAAACCCGGGCAAGCTCCTCGGTCAGGATGCGATAGTAGACGCCATCGGCGTAGATGGAGATGCTCATAGCGAGCGCGATTGAGGCCACCAGTCCGATGAGGATGGACAGCGACAGCCACTTCTGCGCATAGATGCGCCTAAGGGCAATGACCAGCGTCCCCCACAGGCGCAGTAACGTGTCCATAGATCCGTCAGCAGCTACCGCCAGTTCGGGGATCGTCCGTGCTCAGCCGTTCCCTAAACCGGCGGGCGGCAGCGAAGACAGCAGCCACCTCGTCACTGTCCATGTTGAGGTCCGGTTTTCCCACGAGCAGTGTGGGCACGAGCCCGGCCTCTTCGGCCAAGCGTAGATCCTCGTAGAAGGCATCGGACGTCCACTGCTGCCGTTCGAAGGCGTCGTACAGCAGCGACTCCTCCGTCGGTTCAGGCGGCATACCGTAGTTGAAGGCCCGGACGAAAGCGGCGAACATGCCCCTCTGAAGACGCGGTTTCCGGAACGGAAAGAACCCGCACAGTGGGTAGAGACGAGCGACGATCTCATTCACGTACTCACCCGATAACGCCACATGGGACGGGAGTCGCTCCCTCAGCTCCCGGTACAGCGCACTCACACCACGGATGTGATCGTAGTTGCGGTCGTTGATCAGCCCGGACGATTGGTCCAGGTGCACAATATCGGTGTTGTAGGCGGCGACGAAGTCGACAATTCGCTCAACCAGGTACGCCCGCCACTTCGGTTCGTCGGGCGAGATATAGGCGAAGATGAGCTCATCCTGATCATCTCCGTCCAGGTCATGTTCCCAGCTTAGGGGTCGATTCTCCGAATCCCGACACTGATACTGTAGGAATCCTTTGAGTTCCTCGAACTGGGGGTGCCCGTAGCTGAAGCCCATCACGTTCATATGCAGGCCAATCCTGTAGCCCAAACGATGTGCTGTGTCAATCATATGACGGAAGCCGTCGGCGCCCCCTAACTCGTCTCCGGGCCGGAATGCAGGCCAGGTCATATCCCACGGACCATCCCACCCCACGATGTGGAGCTGCGTATTGGCTGGATCGAAACGGCCTGCTGCTCTCTCGAGGATTGGCTCTATGTCCGAAAAAGTGACGTTCACTCTGCCATGGTTAGCGTGGCAGTGGAACGTGATATTGAGACAGATGTCGTTGACCCAGTCCGGGGTATCCGGACGCGACGCGAGTGGCCGCAGGCCATAGGCGCTCTGAACCCACCTCAGGTAGCGCTCAATGCCGGCTTCATAGTCGGCGATCGGCTCTAGCGTCCATGTGGGGGTCGAAAGCCGCGCCTTCCGGCAGCATGCATTTGCCTCGAGATAGACTGTCAACGCAAGGTGATCTCCTTCCCGGAACGCCCAATAGCGCTGGAAACGGGGGGGTAGTCATCACTGGATAGCATCAGCAGCGAACCGTTACCGTGGATGTAGAGGTGCTGCGCGAAGTTGGTGCCAACCCGGCGAATCCCACTCTGCGGGATTCGCGTTGCCAGATACCAAGATGAGGGGAATACCGTCGTGTGACCCTGGCCATCCCCTAGGTCGACGGGATTTCCAGCGGCTTCCACTACTGAGGTCCCGGGGACCGGATCGACCGTTATCTTCACACCCTTGATCGGATGCACCATCTCAGCCGTGCAGCGCCACCGCATGGCGCCGCCCTCGGTCCGCTCGACCCATAGGTCCATACGCCCCGAATAGGGCCGGCGCGAATCACCATACAAGGCACACGCTCTGGAGGTGGCTTTGATCCCGTTGTCCACGTGTCGAACGTCGAAGTCCAGGGGTGTGACAACGCCGAATTCCGTCAACGTAGCCAGCGTGAAATCGTGTTGGTCGAGCTTCACCATCGGTACTCCTATGCCGGGATTGGACGCACCGCCATCGACTGGCTGCTGATATGACCCTGATCAACGACGTAGGCCACCCCACCACCGAGGAGCGGAGTGTCCGCATCCACGACGTCAAACTGCAACTGACCATCGACCCAAGCGCGAATCCGGTTGCCGGACACCTGCAGCTTGAGACGATAGGTCCGGTAGACATCCCATTCAAAGGACCGTTGAGCCAGGATTGTATCACTGGCCAGCGCTTTCAACAGGCGCAGACTTCCACCCTCGACCAACTGCAGGCAGTAGAAGCGCCTCAACCCTTGGACACGCGCGGCAATCCCGCCAGCATCCATCAACCAGGGCGTTATATCGGCCGCGACCTCGTAGTCCTGCCACTCGCGCGTGCCTTGTATGATCAGCCCACGGCCCGCGTTCTGAATCAGCCGATAGGGCTCTGGCCACCAGGCCTCCCACAGATCCATCGCGTCTACCCAGGCGTGCCGCCACATGCGTAGCGGTTCCCAGGGCTGGTTGGACGAGGCAGGGCGCGTCAGGACAATGTTCGGCGTTCCCCGCCAGGTCAGATAGTCAAGATAGAGGACCCCTGATCCACCCTGACATTCAAGGCCAATCTCAGCGATGGGCTGGCCGTGAGTGTCCGGGATGGCCCAGGCAGCCTCTGTGTATACCTGCGAAGCCGCGGTCTCGACTGGGCCGTAGACGGTATCTAGCGTATCACTCTCATTGTAGACCCTGATGAAGAGCCTCACATCCAGGTCGTGTCCGGCGGTGAAGCCCGCCCTCGCCATCTGCCCAGCATAGAGGGTCGGCGACGCGAACAGGCGGTAGCCCTTCATGCCGGCCTCGTTAGGGAGGATGAAGGTAGGGGTAGATAGGGTTCCCTGTCCGTCGAAGCTGACCCTCAGGCAGCGCATGCCCTCCGGGCTATATCCTATGACGTTGTCCAGCGTGGTCGTGTCTTCGCCGGGTTGGAAGCCCTGAACGCTACCGGGGAGCTCGAAGTGGAAGCGCGCGCCACGCTTAGGTTCGAGGTGATCCTCGCCTGCCAGGGCTCGACCGGCACTAATGATGTGCTGAGCCTCCCTGGCAGCGTCTGTGATCGCGCGACCCCCATCCGCGGTGGACAGATATAAGCGATCCGCGATGGGTCCGCGCCAGTCCCTACCCTTGTTGAACGTTTCCAGGCCCCCCCTGATTCCCAACAGGCAGCCAAGATTGCCCGAATTGCAGTCGGTATCCCAACCCGCAGTGTTGACCACCAACATCGACTGGTTGAAGTCACCGCCGCCATAGAGGAGGCCGAGGATGATCAACGCATGATTCGGAACCACGTGGCAGTTTCCACCGTAGTTCTCGTAGTTATAGTGCGCAGTCAACTTTGCTCTGGCCCGGTGCCAGTCGGACTCGACAGCGTGAAGGTCGCGGACCTCTTCGATCATACGATAGATAACCGAGTCGCTCGGAATGACGGAGATCCCGGTGTCGATGAGCTTCGGGATATCCGACTCCACAAAGGCGTAAGCCTCCATCGCGGCAAGGACCTGCGAAGCATAGATCGCCTCACCGTCGTGGCTGACGCTTGCAGCGCGTCTGGCCAAATCCGCCGCCAACTCAGGCTGCCCCGGCGCAACCATGGCCCAACCATCGATGAAGATCTGGGCCCCGATCTGCTCTGCGATGAGCTTTCCATTCAGAGCGATCGACCCCGACGCGGGCGCCTCGATGCCGCTCTTGAGACGCAAATAAGCTGTGTGTTCGGTAGAGTTCCCCAACCCGCCCCACCACAGGATCGTACGCTCCTCAATGATGTAGTTGAGCCAGGTCTGGCCGATCTGGGCGGATGTCAGGGCGGGCGAGTTACCAAAGTCCGGCAGAGCCCGCAAGAAGGTGAATGTGCCACCGATATCATCATCCGTAACTATCAACGGGGGTCGCCAAGGCAGGCGATCGTTGACGTAGTAGTCGATCTCACCTAGCTCGGCGAGAATCCGATCGTAGGTCCAACCCTCAAAAGGCCGCCCCAGGTAGACCCCGATGATCTTCCCTAGCACGCCTGCATACACCCGCTCCACATAGTCTCTCGTTAGTGGCATCTTCAACCTCACATCTTGGCGCTTTCGATGGCTGCGTCGTCCACAGCTATCCCTTTATGCCGACACTGGCAATCCCACCAATCAACTGCTTCTGGAAGAAGAAGTAGAGGAGCAACATCGGGATCGCCGACAGCAACGATGCGGACATCACGTAGTTCGTGGTGCTGGTCCCGCGGTTGAAAGTGGACTGGCGGAAATAGTTGAGCGCGATCGACAGCGGAAACTTCTCTGGGTCGTTCAGGTATATCAGCGGGCTTGTGAAGTCATTCCAGACACCCAGGATTGTGAACACGGCCATCACCGTGATCACTGGTTTGCTCAAAGGCATGATGATGCGCCAGTAGAAGGTCAAGCGGCTACATCCATCGATCCGGGCGGCATCGTCCAGATCCTTTGGAAAGGAACGCATGTACTGCCGCGTGATGAAGATGGAAAACGCGTCCGTGAAGAAGCTCGGGACCCATAGCGGCAGATAGGTGCCGTACCAGCCTAGCAGGTTGAACAGCAGGAAAGAGGGGATGAACAACACAACGCCGGGCATCAGCATCGTCAGGATCACCAGCCTGAAGAGCGTCTCCCGGTGCGGGAAGTCCAACCGGGCGAAGGCATACGCGACCAAGGTATTAGAGATCACCACACCGACGGTGTTCAGAACAACCAACCTCATCGTATTCAGAAAGGGACGCCAAAGAGGATAAGCAGGGTTACTCAGGACGACCCAGAAGTTCTCAAAGTGAAACGACTCCGTGGGGAACCAGGAGACGGGGATTGTATAGACCGGTTCCCCTGGCCCCCTCAGCGCCGCGGTTGTCATCCAGGACAGGGGGAGCAAGACGACGGCGCCAATCCCAATCAGCAGGGCGTAGACGACCACCGCGTGTATTGTCCTGGTGACCGATTTCCGCCTCAGGAAACTCACCCGTACCGGTGTGGAAGCGGCCGCTTTCACAGCCTCTAGACCATCTACGCTGGACATAGCATGCTCCTTCAGGACCGCTCTTGGCCACCCTCTTCGTAATACACCCACTTCTCAGAGACATTGTAGGCGATGAAGACGGTGACGGCCGAGATGATGAACAAGACCCAGGCCAGTGCGGAGGCGTAACCCAACCGGCCTTGCTGGAAGCCTTTGAGGTAGAGGTGGAGCAGGTAGAAGCGCAGGTATTTGCTCCCCCCACCGAATCGGGTAGTCCCCCCAAGGATGTACGCGGGGGCGAACACCTGGAAGCTGCCGATGATCCCCGTAATGAAAACAAGGAAAATGGTTGGGGACAGCAGCGGGATGGTGATCCGCCAGAACTTCTGCCAGATGTTAGCACCGTCAATATCCGCGGCCTCGTACAGGTGGGGAGGAATGTTCTGCAGCCCAGCCAAATAGATGATCGCGCCGCTGCCAATCCCCCATAGGCTCATGATCGCCACCGACGGCAAGGCCCAATCCGGGGAGTTGATCCAGTTTGGTGGATTCTGTACCCCGAGAGACCTCAACAGCGTGTTAACTGCGCCAAACTGAGGATCTAGCAGGGCCATGAACAGAATTGCTGTTGCTACGGTGGAGACTACCGCCGGAACGTAGAACACCGTGCGAAAGACGTTCATACCGGGGAGTTTCTGGTTGAGCAAGAGCGAGATCGCCAGACCCAGAATCATGAACGGGATCAACGTCATTCCCATATATTTCAGGGTGATCCCCAGCGACCAACCGAAGTATCGGTCCTCCGTGAACATCTCGCGGAAGTTCGCCAGCCCAATCCATCGGGGTGGCGGATCGATCAGGACCCAACGGGTGAAGGCGGAATAGGCCGCCATCCCGATCGGGATCAGCAGGAAGACCAACAGACCAAGAATCCAGGGCAGCAAGAAGAGATAGGCATCTCTGGCCTCTTTGCGTTTCTGGCCCGATAGGTTCGGAAAGAGAATCGGTCGGATTCTGCTGCGCAACTCAGTCACTGCCACCTCCTATCAAGACCGGCTGGGGCCCGAAACCGGACCCCAGCCCAGGTCATCAGACGGTCAATCCCCTAAAGCGTCGAAGACGTCCCAGAGCTGGTCTGTGGCATCCTGGCACTCAACGGTGGCTTGGTTGACGGCCGTTTGCACATCCATGCCCTCTTCCGTCACCATCGTGAAGATGCCCCAGAACGCGTCAACGGATGTCCAGATATCCGGCGTGAAGGGCGGGGGTTGCACTCTCTGCATCAGCTCTACAGAATCTGCCACCAGTGGGTCATTGGCGATCATCTCGGCAATCGCGCCCTGCTCGAGTAAGGGCAAGTAGCAGGGCAGCCCCGGCATGCCGCCTAGGTCTGAGTCCAGCGAATCGCTCCCCAAGGGGATAACCAGTGGTGCTTCGGTGGAGATGTACTTCAGAAACTCCCAGGCCTCATCGGGATGCTGTGAAGCAGCCATGATGCTGTAGGCACCGTTCCAGCCGCCCACATTACCCTCCCAGCCGTCAGTTACGACAGGCTGGCCAGCAAGACCCACGTTCAGACCCTGTTCCCTGGCGTACAGAGCATCGCCGAGAGCGGCATACGTCATCCCAATCTTGCCCTGCACAAACATGTCTTCCTCAACGTCGGCCAGCATGGCGCTACCGGTTAGGGGGGTGAGATCCTCATTATAGGCCGTTACCATCACTTCCCACGCGTGCGTCCAATCGGCGTTGTTGGCATTGCCCTCGCAGCTGCGCCCGTCATCTCCCAGTACATAGGGCGAACTCATATAGTTGTTCATCGCGTTGAAGACGGGCTCAAACATGTTACTGCCCCAAACCCGATCTTCGAGGCTCTCAGCCGGTTTGTTGATGGCGCGGGCATATTCGAGCCAGGTGTCAAAGTTGATGACGTCGTCAGGCCTCAGCTCCGGAAGGCCGGCCTCTGCGAACAGATCCTTGTTGTACAGCATGGCCCAGATATTGGTGTCGATAGGCAGCGAGGTCACTTTGTTCTCAATCTTGCCACCCGTGAAGACGTTCCAGGATTCGAAGAGCGGGCAGTAATCCTCACGTTTGATGCCGTCACGCGCCATGTAGTCATCGAGCGCAAGAACGTGACCCGCTGCTATCACGCGGGAAGGTACAAAGATTGCCAAATCAGGGACCTCTCCTGCGGCGATAGCGGTCTCCAGCTTGAGTCCGAGCTCATCCTCAAGTACACCGACATGGTTGATTGTGATGTTCGGGAACTTCTCCTCGAATTTGGGGATGGCGATGTTATCCATCCAACCAAACTCGCTGCCACCAAAGTCCCAGATCGTGATCGTTACAGTTTCTGTATCGGGCGGGGCTGCCCCTTCATCCGCAGGGACGACGGTCTCCGTTGGCTGTCCGCAGCCCGCGATGGTGAGACCGAGTAACAAGACGACCGCAAGTGACCGGAACAGCTTCCTCTTCATGGTACTCATCTCCTGTACGTTAGGTGAGCCTACGAATCTTGACACGAGCTTGGTGCTACTCAGTCCTAGACCTCTTCGGGGACACAGACGACATTCAGTGCCTGCCTCCTTTCTGCTATGTGCGTAATGCCTCTCGTTTGGTTCGCAGTGGTTGATCCTGTCACACCTCCTCCTTCTTCTATGTCTACGGGGTCCAGGTCGGTGAGGGGGCTTCCCGCCATCGTCATCCGCCACCCGCAGACAGCAGTCTGGCGCTTCGTTCCTTTTCAGCCTGGCTCCGTTCATAGACGAGACGCGTCAGATCCTCTGCCATGTGTTCCAAGTCAGGATCGGGATTCAGTCTCAGCACTTTCTCGACCCAAGACGGTGGCAGTGCCTTAACGCCGTACAGGGTACCCACGAGTTCGCCGGCCATGCAAGCGATCGTATCCGCATCACGCCCGACATTCGCCGCGCCGATGATAGCCTGCTCCGTATCTCCACCGGCAATGGCACAGACCGCCAGAGCGCAGGGAACCATCTCGAGCGTGAACACCAAGTCCCAGGGAGGAAAAGTGACGAGGAACTCACGGTAGAACGACTCGTATAGATCGAAGGGAGTAGCGCACTTTCCGGAGATCTCCATCAAGCGTTCTGTCCGTGCCTGGAACTCACCTGCTTGATCCCCCAGTGCCCAAGCGTAGTCCAGGACGTTCGCTACCACATCCTCGAAGGTAGCACCGGGCGTCAATGCCGTAGCAACAGCTACCGCCATCGCGTAGCCGTCTGCAGCAGCCGCGGAGGGATTCCCGGCATGGATGATCCCAATCGGCGCATCCCATCCGGACAGACAGGGACGAGCCTCATGTGCGAGTTTCGCAAGCCAAGGCAGCGAGGCAACCGCCCGGGCATACGCTCGCTGCGGTCCGGGCCAACTTAGCGTGGGCTGATACTCCTCAGCGCCTTCGGCCATCAATCGATAGTTCAGCCAGGTCTCTGCGAAGTCCATACCGTTTATCGGTCCGCCCTTCTGCAGAATGGTGTGACAGGCCAATAGCCGGTAACGCATATCGTCCGTGTAGACCCCCACTTCTGGGCTCCAACGGCCCAGGGGATGGAAGCCATCGACGTTCCCCATTTGGGAGCCAAAGGGGTACCAGCGCTCGAGCGGCGACTGAGACGTGGTCTTCCGGGGCGGCAAGGCATCGAAGTGTGTCACCCAACCATACTGGTCCCGGATGTCGAGATAGTGCATCATCTCGACCCGAATCCCAAACGCATCGCCGATCGCGCCGCCAACCAGACACCCCAGAATCTTGCTGTAGAGTGTATCGTCTCTCATCGTTCTCCTCAAAGCACAATGGAACGCTTCAGCTCCGGTAATGACTGGCATCCCCCGGGTACATTGACCGTTGACCACCTCTCTGCGGATACTTGCAGATTGTGCGCGTGATACGAGCGGTCAGGTCAACCCGCATCTATACGGGGCGACTCGCGAGTGCTCGTCTCTGCTTGCCCTCTTCCGCTACTATACTGACTCCCGAACTATCAGTCGGAATGGCATCTCGACCAGGCGGGGTTTGGGTGGAACCGTGCCGGCGATGCGCTCGAACACCATCTCGGCAGCCGTACGCCCGATGTTCTCCTGCATTTGCGAGATCGTCGTGAGCGGTGGCTGCACGAGCCTGGCTGCCGGGATGTCGTCAATGCCGATCAGGGCGACGTCATGTGGGACGTCCAGCCCTGCTTCTCGAACGGCCAACAGCGCGCCCAAGGCCATCAGGTCGTTGCTGGCGAATACGGCGGTTGGGCGCGGTGTCAGCTTGAGCAGTTCTTTCATTCCCTCATATCCGCCCGTCTCAGTGAAGTCTCCACCTTGAACGAGCACCTCATGCATAGGCAGGTCATGTTCTGCTAGAGCCTCACAGAAGCCCCGGATTCGGTTGTTGCGCGGCGGCGTGCCCTCCAGGCCGGCGATCATCCCGATTCGGGTGTGTCCCCTCTGAATGAGGTGCGATACGGCTGTCTTTGCCAGTGAAATGTTGTCCACGTAGATCGTGTCGAGGATCAGATCCTCTTCAGGCGTGGGGCGTCCGCGCCACATGACCACGTGAACGCCCTGCTCTATCAGGGGTCTTAGGGATTCCGCGTCATGGTGAAAGAGCACCACAATCGCTCCGTCAATGCCGCCGCGTTCCAGTGACTGCAAACTCCGCTCTTCGTTATCCGCCCTTTCCTCTGTATCGTAGACGATCAGATCGTAGCGATGTTCGTTGGTCACGGACTGGATACCGCGCTGATAAGCCGGGTAGAAGGGATTAGTGATATCGGGAATGACGCTGGCGATGGTATACGTTTTCTGGGTGCGCAGGCTGCGCGCTAACTTGTTCGGTACGTAACGCAGCTCGTCCGCTGCGGCCAAGACACGCTGCCGCGTTTCCTCAGGTATCGCGGAGTCAATACCGCTGAGTACTTGCGACACAGCAGACTGGGAGATCCCGACCAGTCTTGCGATGTCTGCTTGCGTCGGCCTTCGACCTCTCATCTCCCCTCCGCAAGATCCGGCAGCTTATTCGTATCACTTATACGAATAAGTATATTGTAGTGCGGTTCTGATGTCAAGGTTCCAGAGGAAACTCAGCTACTCAGCGGAGAAACGTCCCGTGACTTCAGAAGTGGGTGTACGCAGGGTAGCTGGAAGCTGCTGGGGGCTGCTGCACCCGCTGCGCCACGACGACCATCCGGCTGCGGGTGCTATGGGCGGGCCAGTGGGTGATCATCGTCAGCCGGGGTTCTGTTGTAGGCCACAGCCAATGCGCGTCTTCGGGCTGCAACCCGGTCTGAACGTGGGTCACGACCCGGTGTTGCCCGTCGTAGGCGATCTCCTGACCCGGCTGGGCGTAGTGCAGCGCGTTGAAAACGCCGCAGCAGCTCGGGTGGTGACTATGCTTAGAGAGAACCCTGCTGGGTTCCGCCTCCCAGGCACTGGCTGCCTCCCAACACGGGACGGTCAAGGTCCACGCGCCGGATCACAGCCGGCAGAACCTCACCACCACGACGAGGGCCTCGATAATGGCGCCCATTCTACTATCGCCCGCCACAGCTCAAACAGGATTCGCATCGCGGGCTGTTCCGGAGACGTCCGGAGCGGA
>JAFGNI010000341.1 GCA_016927095.1 Anaerolineae bacterium
TGGTGTTGTCCGACGCGCTGTACTGCCAGTGCGGCAGCGGTCGCTCGATCGCAGTGTTGGATTCCTGGCGGATGAAGCCGAACCGGAAGTCCGTGTGGTTCGCGATGGCCATCTCGGGCCAGCGGTCGGTGATGAAACGGAAGATCTTGTCGTGGTGGGCCGCCAGGGTCTGGCGTTTGAACGCTATGTAAGTACGGAAGACCGGATCGTTGAGGTCCTCCGCCTGGGGCAGGTCCAGACCATACATCTCGGCAAAGGCTGTCCGGCAGTGCCGGCAGTGACAGATACCGTGATAGTTGCCGCTGTAATCCCGGGTCTGGTAGCCGCCCATGTTGAAGAAGATGCCGTCGAACGGGTGGGTCTCAAAGAGCTCCTCTAGAATGAGCGGCATGTAGTCCTGCTGGTAAGGTCCGTTGATGCAGACGTGGACGTCGCCGTTGTAGTCGATGATGTCGCCATCGAGGGTGCGGTAAGCCCAGTCATGGTGCTGTTCGTAGATCGGGCGCCGGACCTTGGAGAAGTCGGTGCGCGCGATCACGCGGATATCCGCGGCGTGGCACGCCTCCAGGATATCCAACAGGCTGTCGCCCTTCAGGTAGGGGCTCTGGAAGTGGAAGGGAAGCGCCGTCGGGTAGCTGGCGATGATCCCCGCCGCGTTGAGCATCAGAACGTTGGCCTTGAACGCTTGCAGATCCGCGACCACGCGGTCCGCATCGATGTCTAGCATATCAATCTCGCGCAGATTCGTCTGAATCAGGCGCCACTGCTTGGTGTGCCACCACGCCGCCATCGTTGGCTCCTCTTTACCCATGGATTCGTGGCAGCCATTGTACAACAACGGCGGGAGGGGCACAAAGGCCAAAGGGGATAGGGGATTAGGGACGAGGGAAACGGATTTGCTCCGGCTGGTTCGCTTGTAATATGACGTGTTCTGACACCAACTGGGGCTATACTCAGGAGTGGATAGAACAAAGGATCTAAGAGAGGACGCGAGATATGGAGACCAAGATGATAGCCTACTGCGGTATCAACTGCGCGGGTTGCGACGCTTACAAGGCCACTCAGGCTCAGGATGAGACCGAGCTGGCCCGCGTCGCTGCGCGGTGGGCGGCGGAGTATGATCCAAGCATGACCGCCGAGACGATTCGGTGCGATGGCTGCTTGGCCACCACGGGACCGTTGTGCAGTTACTGCAGCGAATGCCCGGTGCGCGCCTGCGCCATCGATCGTGGTGTGGAGAGCTGCGCCTACTGCCCGGACTACGGTTGCCAGACCATAGAGGGCTTCCTCGCCCACGCCCCCAACCTTCGCAAGGTGCTCGACAGCCTGCGGGCGGAATGGACGGCATCCAATGCCTGACCGGTTCGAGGATCGAGATATGGCCGGCACCACGTTCCGACGCGTCGACCTGGGAGAGGCGGTCTTTGACGACGTCAACCTGGGCGCTGCCTCCTTTGGCAATGTCAACTTGGGTGGCGCCAGGATCCGCGATGCCAACCTGACAGGCCTCAAGATCGAGAGCGCCAACATCGCGGGGCTGACGATCTTCGGCATCCGTGTCGACAAGCTAATCGAGCACGAGCTCGACCGCCGAGACCCGGCCCGGGTCGCTTTGCGCATGGGCGACATCTTCGATCCTGCTGAGGTCGGCCGCGTGATGGGGCGGCTGGGTCACCTGCGGGCGGCATTCTACGCAACCCTGCGCCAGACGCCGCAGGACGTCCTGGTCGAGTGTCCTGGCCCGGACCGTTGGTCGGCGCTGGAGCACGTCCGGCACCTAGTCTTCGCCGAGGATATGTACGTCCACCGTTGGCTGCTTCGCGATGACAGGCCGTGGTGCAGGCTCGGCTTCTTGCCGCCCTTCTTGAGCGACAACCTGGCCTTCAGCGAGGTCGGACAGGAGCCAACCAAGGATCTCGAGATCGTCTTGGCAGCCTGGGACCGGATCCATCGCGATCTGCTGGCCTTCCTGCCCTCTTTGACTGCCGAGGTGCTCCGCCGCGACACTAGCGATGTCGACTTCGGGCAGGGCACCGTGGGCGCCGTCCTCCAGGGCATGGCCCAGCACGACCTGACGCACATCCGGATGGCGGAGCGCGCCATACGGGATGTCAGGGAACAAGCCTAGGTCTCCAATCCGCCCGGTCTCAGAACATGTGGCCAAACAGCACTGCCCAGACCTGCGGAGACGCCCGGCATCGTTCCGGCGCGTCTCCGGCTGAGCCGGCGCGGGGCATGGTCAGGGCTATCGCATTTGGCCATCTTACATCACGCCAATACTGGCTGGTATGTAGGCCGGGTAGCCGACCCGGCCCGGCGGCGCAACTAGCCGCTCCATATTTAGCTCCCGATTCAACAGGCATGTTTAGGAGCGATAGCCCTAGGGGCATAGGGTGATCAGAAAACGGCCCCCAGCAGATAGAGTATAATCCGATGTATGCCAAGGAGAGACGCGACACAGCCATCGACAGAGAACGCACTACGGCAGGCGATACAAGGACTCGGATCCGCGCTGAGCAGCAACTACCAGCTCCTACTCACCAGGCTCTGGCGGGCAGACCTCTATGGCCTGCGCGGCGTGCCGCCGCAGCACCACGCCGGGATGAAGGCATTCTGGTTCGACAGCCTTCTGGCCTCCACATCCGACGGGTTCTACGCCAACTACGTCAGCCTCTACATCCTGGCCCTCGGCGGCACGCGCAACCA
>JAFGNI010000342.1 GCA_016927095.1 Anaerolineae bacterium
AGCATCATCCCTATGAGGCGCAGGGCATCCACATCGTCGTCAACAATCAGCACTCGCCGTTGTGCCATAGCCAACTCGCCTTCCCCCTGAATTGAGTTGCTCCCATTATAGCCTTGGCGCTCGATGCTAACAAGCAAAACTTGCGGCGGGCACCTCTGTGGCTCCTGATGGGGCGTGGCCCGAAACAGACTCCCGTGTGGGTGCCACATCCAGGCGGCGCCGCAAAGCTTGCGGTGCTCATGTGTCTATAGGAGACGAGAGAGTGCTAGACCCACAACCGCCACTATCCCGATGATGATTGCTCCATACCGCGCAGTCCTGCTTAGGGCCTCGCTCTCCTCCCCGCTCAATCCGACTGTGCTGCAGCCGACGATGATCTTCGCTGGCGAGAACACCGAACCTACGGCTGCACCGGCATTGTGAAGAGCTATGACCAGCGGCACGGTCATTCCCAAGGTCTGAGCCACCTGTAATTGAAAGGCTCCCAGTAACACGTTACTATTGGTGTTGCTCCCCGTCATGAACGCGCCGAGCGCGCCAATCCATGGCGCGATGATGGGGAAAGACTGCCCCGCGAGGCTTGCCATCGAAGCGGCTAGCTCAGAGACCATACCGGCTATCTGCATCGTGGTGGCCATGGCCATCATGGTGAGGATGCCTAGGGTAGATTTGGTCCCGCTCTTGACGATGCCTCGTCGGATTCTCTGTGCGCTTCCTTCTGGTAGCCGGTGACGTGCCTTGGCAATGAGCAGTATGATGACGGCAGCATAGATCAGCTGTGCTCCTGCGTGTCCGAAGATAGAAATGCCCTTTGTCTGCCCAGCCGGAATGCTGCTGCCATCTGCCAATGCCAATGCCGGCACTTTGAATGACAGAACCCAACCATTGAGGTGCGTGTTCAGGAACGGGATGAAGTTCACCGCAAAGATTACAAGAAGGAGCACGAGGTAAGGCAGCATCTTGCGGATCACATCCTTCGGCGACAGCGGGCCCGTTGTCAACTCACTTTCGGCTCTCCGTCGTATGACCGCCCAGATTCCCCCTACGATGATACCGGCAAGCGCGCCCAACATGGCAGCGATGTTCTCGGTCCCCAACCGGACTGCGACGTATTGCACGCCGCTCATGGCTGCGGCCATCGTGACCACCGGCCCCAGCTCTTTGCCTAGCGGCTTGTTGTCGCTAGCTATCCGCAGGACTATGAATCCGACTGCGAAACAGACGAGGCTTAATGCGATGGCCATCTCAGGGGCGACTGTCGCGCTCTCCAATCCGGTAGCGGTGATCAGAGCTTCGTAGGACGCGCCAAGAGACCCAAAAGACACAGCCCATGCCAGGCCCAATGAGGCGATAACCACTGAGTTCAGCGGCGACAGCCCCAGAGTAACGAGGATCGGTGCCACGACGGCTACCGGCACCCCAAATCCGCCCACCCCCTGGAGGAAGGATGTGAATCCCCAAGCTAACAGGAGCACCTGTAGCGTCTTGCCTGGTGCCAGCTGTTGCAGCATCTCGCTGACGTCCCGGAGTGTGCCGTCAGCCTCTGTCACACGAAAGAAGAACAGCGCGCCCCAGATGATGTAGAGGACATAGACTGCTCGGAAGAAGCCCTGAACCTGAGCCCAGAAGAGCGCTCGGGGCCCGACTCCGAACCAGACCAGGGCCAGAAGCAAGGAGACGACCCAGCCGGCTGCGCCGGCTTTCCATCCGCTCCAGCGGAGACCCATCATAAGGGTGAGGACTACAAGCAGCGGCAGTGCGGCAAGAATTGTGTTCATCCTACTGATTGTCCTGTATCGCTCAAATAGAATGCAGCTATGGTCATGGTTGTGTGGCCAAAATCGCGGAGACGTCGGAGCGCTCGAGCGCTCCGACGTCTTCAAGAACCTAGAGATAGCAGACTATCCCTGGCTAATCTATACCAACCTAGGTGCTAGTTCTCCCCGTACAGCTGTCCCTTTAGGAGCATGAGTTCGCGTTTGAACTGGTCATCCTGTTCCATGCGCGCGCGCACGCGCTCATAGCCGTAGAGCACCGTTGTGTGGTCACGCCCGCCCAGTTCAGCTCCAATCTGGGGCAGGGAGGCGTCTGTCTCCTCACGCATCAGGTACATCGCAATCTGTCGGGGTTGGGCGATGCGCCGTGTGCGGCGCGAGCCTCGGAGTTCCTCAGGTGTCACATTGTAGAACGCGCCGACCGTCTTGACGATGTCATTCGCCGAGACTTCGGGTCGATTTGGCAAGAGATCGGCTAGAGCCTGCTCCGCCACCTGCTTGGCTAAGGGCAATTCGGTGAGACGGCTCATGGCGATGATCCGGTTCAGGGCGCCCTCGAGCTCACGGATGTTGCTCTCAACGTTGGTGGCGATGTAGCTCAATAGGTCATTGGGGACGTCCACATCGAGCTTCTCTGCCTTTGACTGGAGGATGGCCATCCGGGTTTCGTAGTCCGGTGGCTGTATGTCGACAATGAGCCCCCACTCGAAGCGAGAGCGCAAGCGTTCCTCGAGCGTCACCATTGCCTTGGGAACGCGATCGCTACTCAGCACAATCTGCCGCCCGTTGTCCCTTAGGGCATTGAAGGTGTGGAAGAACTCCTCCTGGGTGCTCTCCTTCCCGGCGATGAACTGGATGTCATCCACGAGGAGCACGTCGGCTGTCCGGTACTTCTCCCTGAACTGCTCTGTTGTGTGCGTGCGGATTGACTCGATCAAGCCATTCGTGAAGGTCTCGGAAGTCACATAGAGGACGTTCAGGCCCTTGCGATAGGAGTGGTGCCCGATGGCATGCAGAAGGTGGGTCTTCCCCAGCCCGACCCCGCCGTGAACGAAGAGGGGGTTGTAGGCCTCAGCGGGTGATTCTGCGACAGCCTGGGATGCTGCTTGTGCCAACCTGTTGCTCGGACCCACAACAAAGGACTCAAAGGTGTAGTCGCTGTTGAGGCCTGGATCACGCGGGGCGGGCTGCGGCATAGGCTCCTCTTCATAGAAAAGCGCGGGAGCCGTCTCCTCCGAGCGCTTGCTTTCCCAAACAACAAAGCGCGCCTTCACTTCCTGACCTGTCAGGCGTGTCAGCGTGCGTCGGATCACGGGGTAGAGGCGATTCTCCAGCCATTCCACGGCATAGCCGTTCTTAACCCCGATGACCAGTGTGTCTTCGTTCTCAATCCCAATACTATGCGTGTCGCGCAGCCACGTATCGAACGTCGCACGCGCCATCTTCAATTCGAGCTCACCTAGGGTGGCCTGCCATAGTCGTTGAGGATTTATCTCATTCATACACATCCTCGTGCGTTATCACGGTGCTAGAAGTCCCTTCTCACGATGGTCCCCTACAAGATGCGGCAGTATAGGTGGCAAATACGGATGTCCTGTCCCTGTCGTCAGGACACTCAGAGGCGATGTCTATGCCGATCAGCCCGACTGCATCCGGTGACCGCAAGACGCGATGCGGGATACGGCAGCATCAGATCACCACTGACATTCTACCAAAAAGAGGCCATTCATGCAATAGGTCCGGCTCCATATAGCCTTAAAAGGCGATAAACTTTAATATTGCACTTCCGTGTGTGGATAGCAATGTGCTTTAGCCCTAGATCTGCCGATTGTGAACCAGCGCCGTCCCATATCTACTTCATGAGATGTGGACATGTCTGTGGATAATCGCATGTGGTTTGTGGATATGTCGTATTTTGCTAACAGACCGTTAACAGGCTGTCATGGCGGTGTTATCGGCGTTCGCGCCACTGCGTCCGCAGCGTCTCAATCTCACGAATAAAGGTCAGCCACTCCTCCACCGGGACAACGAGCCCTGTTTCTGTCGGATGGAACAGATACGGATGGAGCCAGAGACGAAGCCACCACTTGGGCAAAGGTAGGTCCTTGAGCGAGAGGGTAGGGACTGTCGTGCCCCAGAGATCGCGATAAAGACGCCAAATCGCCGCCTTTGCGTTCTCAGGGGGAAAGAGCCGGCTAAACTCCGCTGACCCCACCCGGTCGATGCGCTGATAGGAGAAGGCGACAGGGTAGAGTGGCCCATGAACCACGAACCGGTTGCTGTGGCAGCTCACGTGGGCACGCGCCATCAACAGCGTATAGGCAAAGATGAGCAAGCCGATGACCGATATCCCCAATCCCATAGGTGCCATCGCTGGATCGGTCCCTGGCACATAGGGCAATGCCCAGGTGAGGGCCACCCCGGCAGGGATCATAAGGAATGCCGGCCCGCGCCAGCGTTTCGCCAGGATGCGGTAGGGCAGGAGAGGAAAGCGCGATGTCTGGGATTTCATCATAGTCACGCTGGCTGTGCACGGTTCTCGCGATAGTAGGTGCAGATATCCTGCAGAACGCACACGTCACAATGGGGACTGCGGGCGATACATACCGTCCGACCGTGCTGGATGACGTTCAAGTGGAAAGGGTAGAAGAGGTCTTCGGGAACGATGTCTTCGAGCAATTCGTGCGCTTTCTCGCGCGAGGTCGATTTCGGAATGAGCCCGAGCCGCCGGGTAACACGATGGACGTGTGTGTCCACGGGAAAAGCGGGGCGGCCCATAGAGAAGAGCAGAACGATAGCCGCGGTCTTAGGCCCAACCCCGTTGAGGCCCAGCAGCCACTCCCGGGCCTCTTCCAGCGGCTTGTCTCTCAAAAACTCAAGTGAGATCTCACCCTGGCGCTCGGCAATCGCCGCCAATGCTTCTTGGAGACGAGGACCCTTGGTGGGTGCTAGGCCCGCGGGCCTGACGGCGTCGATGATGGCATCGGTTGGGGCGTTGAGCACCGCTTCCCAAGTCGGGAAGCGGTCCCGGAGGCGACGGTAGGCGATGTCCCGGTTGTGGTCGTTCGTATTCTGGCTCAGAATTGTGTTGACCAGTGTGCCCACCGGATCCGCAGCGTCACTACTCTCCCGGGTGGGCTCCCCATACTGGTCGATGAGCCGCTTGTGCACCTCAAGGGCGAAGCCCTCCATCTCGGAGACATTTACAGACCGTGCGTCTGATGCGGTTGTGCCGGTCACCCGATGGCCTCCCACGCACGGCAGGCTCGGCGAACCCACTCGCGTTCCGCCTCAAACGTGAGGTGCTCTTGGACTTCAGGCCACGGCACCCAGACGGCGAAGAACTGCTCTTCATCGTGCGCCGGTCGCTCAATACGGGCCATCGATTGCGCCTGCATAAGGAAGTAGCGCTCGTTTCTGCGCACAATGCGACCGTCGAGAAGGAAAGTGACCAGTTGCTCCCCCAGGTCTGCCACGATCTGGAGATCTCTGTACCCAGCCTCCTCCTGCGTCTCGCGCACCGCGGTCTCTTCCAGAGCCTCGCCAGGCTCGATATGCCCTTTGGGCAATCGCACCTCGTCGCGGCTGGGCCGGATCAAAAGGAGGACGTGGTCGCCGGTTTGGTCGACCACGACGCCTCCCGCTGATTGGTAGGTGATGGTTGCTGCAGCGTCGTCCATAGGTTCCCTTCGACAATACTATGCTCCATGTATACAGGACATTTCCCGTCGTGACAACTGCAAACGGGGCACGGTTGTGTTTCAGAATGGGGACGAAAGGGGGACCTGCATTAGGGGAGACGCCTCACGAGCGCACGATGTCCGTGCCGCGATAGCTCTCCTATCCCAGAAGGCGCGCATTGAGCGCCACGACGGATGTGGTGTAGTGGGTGAGATCCTCTTGGAGTCGCGCGATGTCACTGCCGTAGCGCAACCGACGGGCCAGGAAGGCGAAAGCCTCGCTTTCGACCGGTGGCACAGTCAAGTCTTTGGCATTGCCGCGCACCATTCTCAGACCGTCGATCAGCCACCTCATGAATGTGTGGGCCTTCCGGAGCTTTTCATAGTCCGTCTCTGAGAGCAGCCTCGCTTGAGCCAACGCCCACATCGCTTCACGGATGTTCGGACAGCGCAGCGATGGGTGGTCAGCGCCGTGGGTGATCTGAAGCCCCTGCACCAGGTACTCGATATCCACCAAGCCACCGGGACTATACTTCGCGTTGAAGGTGCCACCGGTGACGAGGTGGCGGATCTGGCGTTCCCGCATCGCGCGCATCGCGTTCACGTCGAAGGGCTCGCCGCTGAAGATCATCTCGTCGCGCAGTGCCGCGGCTTCCTCGCCCAGGGCACGGTTGCCCGCAATGGGCCGCAACTTGACCAAGGCCTGGCGCTCGTAGGCCCAAGCCGGCCCGGAGGGCGCGAAGTAGCGGCGAAAAGAATCCATTGAGACAGCCATACTCCCGGCCTTACCATAGGGTCGCAGCTGGAGGTCGATCTCGAAGATGCCCTCGCGCTTGGCCTCGATGACCTTGAGGAACATTATCGCAAGTCTTTCGTAGAACTCGGCTGTGGAGATGACGTTGGGCCCCGATGTGCGACCATTGCCACCGTAGAGGAACATCAGCTCGATGTCCGAGGCGAAACCGAGCTCGCGACCCCCGCACTTGCCTAAGGCACAGACCGTCATCTCGCTGAGCCTGCCGTTTTCCAGGTACGGAGAGCCGTGCTGGGCGCGCAAATCCTCGTGGCAGAGGTGATAGGCCGCGTTGACGATCACCTCCGCGAGTGCTGTCAGTTCCTCGGAGAAATCCCAGAACTCAGTCGTGTGTCCCAGGATGTGGCGCATGTCGATGCGAAACATCTCGCGGTCTTTGAAGGCGTTCAGCGTCTGCTGCCAACGTTCGCTGGCAGCGGGTGGCTGGGGCCCTGTATGCACGACGGCCAATGCCTCCTCCAGTTCGGCCTGGAGCTGCGCCCTGGATTTCTTGGTCTCCAGCGCGTCGACATCGCGGACCACGGGGAAGAGATTGGCATATTGCATGCGAAGGAAGTCGTCCCAAAGGAACTCGCTGACGCCGAGCACCCGCGCGAGGCGGGTGAGGACCTCGGGGCTCTCCAGAGAGGCGAGCTCATCCGGCCAGTTCTTCTGCCGGAACAACTGGTTGACGAACTCGCGGAAGTGCAGCAGGGCGGTTTCTGGGTCAGGGGTCTGCGGCAGCAGGTGGGTGAAGTGCTTGATCAGCACCACCGCAGCGCGCAGCTCTCGTTCCTGCTCCTGTGACACGATCTTCCTGCCGTTAGCGTCGGTGACGAAGAGGATATCGTGAGCCCGACCACCGTAGGAAGCGACGATGACGCGGGCGATGTAAATGTGATTGTAGGCCAACGCGTTGGTCAGTTCATATAGAAAGCCCAGGGTGTCGGGTGCGCTGATGCGCAGCACCGTATACTGGTCCGACGCCGTGTTGTCGATCTGGATATCGACAGGATAGAGCGTGGCCTCGGCGTTGGACTGACCGGCAATCACCGCTGCGACGCGTTTGACGAGTGTTCCCCGGGCCTGCTGGCGGTTACCTGCCTGCATCTCACGCAGAAGCTGTCTCAGCTCGTCGGCATACGCCATCCACGTGGCAGCAGTGGCGTCACCCTGCGTTGCCTCTACCGTGAAGACGTCGACAATCTTACGGCGCTCACGTCCCCGGTGTGGTGATGCGTCTTGGGGCACCTGTGGTTCATAGGTGAAGACCTGTCCCTCTTCGATCGAGAATCCGTACCCGAAGAGCAGCCCACAGATGATAGAGAGCTCTCCCGGAAAGTCGTATCCCACGATGGTCACACGCCAACGCGAGTCGCTACGGGGCTCAGCCTCGACCGCGACCAGGATATCGCGGTCAAGGTGGTCTGCCAGGTAGGCGTGGCGCTGGATCTCGGCCTCGGAGAAGACCGTCGTGTAAGAGGCATCCAGCCGTGCGATGTGGGCGTCGCTCACGTCTTTCGTCAAAGGCGCGCGTTGGGTCTCGTCCATCTGTCTCTCTCCCAGGTGCTTCAGATAAACAGCCCTGATGGCAGCGCGGTGTTGTTCGTACCGTGCGACAAACTGTTTCCCAGCTTCCGCCCCGCTGAAGCCTAGGCGGCGGGCCAGGAGGGTGAGCGCCTCGTTGTCCTGGGGCAACGTGTGCGTCTGCCGGTAATGCATCATCTGTAGGTGGTGTTCGATCGTACGCAGGAAGATATA
>JAFGNI010000343.1 GCA_016927095.1 Anaerolineae bacterium
GAGCGCCGTAATTGTCGTGGGCACCGCCCTCGGTGTTGGCTTTCCCGCGACGAACGCTGAAGGCCTATACCGGCTCGCGCCGGACCTGATCATCGAGGGCGCCTCATAGGCGAGGGAGCGAATACAGAATCGGAGAATCAGCGAATCAAGAATCGGAGAAAGGGCGCCCGCCTGAGGAGCTCTCTCTCCGATTCTTTTGTGCACCGATTCTGTGATTCCCCTGCTCCGACCGGCGTACCGGTTCCGACCGGCGTACCGGTTCCGACCGGCGTACCGGTTCCGACCGGCGCCGACGCCCAAGGCCCCCGGCAAGAAATCCCCACCGGATGCAGGCCCGACTGCCTTATACTCCCAACGCTAGCCGCATCTCGATGCGCCGAAACGACTCCAGGTACCGCATAGCGATCAGCCCCGGCAGGTGAGGGTCCGCAGCCGGGAAGTTCTCGGTCTTCGTGTCCTGGATGGGGTGTTGTGTATGCAGCGCGTGCGCCAGCGCTCGCGCGACCTGGGCCGGCTCACCGTCCTCCGCCTGCACCACCAGCCGCCCAAGCTGAAAGACCTCGCTCTGATAGGTGAGCCAGCCGCTGCTCCCATCGGAGAGCGTTACCTCAAGACAGTTCAGATTCGCAGTGCGCTGCATGGTCGGCAGATCGTCCAGCCACGAGGGAACACTCCGCCGCTTCTCGAGTAACGCCAATGCCGCGTCATGGTCGCCGTGGCTCACCTTGTACGGCGGTGCTGACTCGCGGGGGGCGCCAGGCGGTCGTCGCAGGATCAAAAGCTCGCGGGTCTCCACAAAGCCCAGCTTGAGGAAGAGCTGATGGGCCGGCTCATTGTCCTTGATTACCTCGAGTATGATGTCATCGGCACCCAAATCGCGTGACTGAGCGATCAGGTAGCGCATCATCGCCTCTCCGGTGCCTCCGCGCCGCCGGATAGGCAGGACGCCAAGGCGCGTGATCCACGTACGCCGGGAACGCCTTCCCAACATCGCCAGCCCGAGGATGTCAGCACCGTCGCGGGCAACCACTGAGCGATCCAGGTCAACGCCGTAGTCGTCGATATAGGCCTGCAGGCGCGCGGGGTTCATTGGCATAGGCACGATGTAGTCCACCCGCGTCTGGTTGTACGCGTCGGTCAATGCCTCGACGGTGTAAGCCGACGCCGGCACGAGCTCGCACGGCGGCTGCATAGACTCAGGATGGTCACAGGGCAGCATGCGCTGAGGACTCCTCGTCGGGCGGCGCCAGGTAGGCGCCAACCTGCTCGGCGAAAAGGCGGGCACTGATCGGCTTTGACAGGTAGCCATCACAGCCATATGCCGCAGCCATCTCGGCGGCATAGTCCTCAGGCCAGGCCGTCACGGCGACAACCGGAGTCCTGGCCAGCAGCGTCGACCCCTTGAGCAGGCCCACGACTGTCTGACCATCAAGATCCGGGAGCCCCATATCCAGCAGGATCAGATCCGGCACCGAGGCCATCGCAGCGCGCAGGCCGCGCTCGCCGTCCGGCGCCTCCAATACCGTGTATCCCGCGTGCTCCAGGAGCCGCCGCATCAGCCGTAACTGGTGTGGATTGTCCTCCATGATCAGTATCGTCGTCATACGCCCGCCTGCCTTTCAAAGAACCCATCGACCTTGGCGAGCAGCTCCCGCATCTGAAGTGGCTTCGACAGATAGTCATCGCAGCCATTGTGCAGAAAGCGCTCGCGATCGCCCGTCATCGCCGAGGCCGTAACCGCGATGATCCAGATATCGCGCAGTGTCGCGTCGCCCTTCACGCGCGCCGCCACGGCAAGGCCATCGAGTCCACCCGGAAGCGCGATGTCGAGCAAGAGCAGCGCGGGACGATGCGTCTGCACCATCTCCCACCCGACCACACCATCCTCCGCCAACAACACCTCATAGCCCCGCGCCGTCAGCACCTTCTCGACGAGGCGACGGTTGTGATACTGATCCTCGATATAGAGCACGGTTCGTTTCACCGCTCCCCCCTGCTCCGGTCGGTGGACGGAGTCCTCCTCAAGAGCCCACCTCCCCAGCCGGCTGGCCCAGCGGCAGACTCACCGTGAAGGTACTGCCGCGCCCCAGCTCGCTCGCCACGGTCAGAGTACCGCCGTGCATCTCAACAAGGTGCCGGGAGATGGCGAGACCTAGCCCTGTCCCCTCAGCACGCCGGGTACTTGAGCCATCCAGCTGGCGGAAGCGTTCGAAGAGCCGCGCCAGGTTCTCCGGCGAGATCCCGATCCCGGTATCCGTGACATCGATACCGACACACCCGGTAACGGGATCGTGATACGCGTGCAGGCGTATCTCCCCCGTGTCGGTAAACTTGATGGCGTTCGACAGCAGGTTATTCAGCACCTGCGCAAGCCGCATCGGATCGGCGGTCACCGGCGGCAGCGCATCATCCACGACCACGACCACCTCGACCGGCTTGGGCTCCCGGTGGAGCAGACCCATGCAGTGGGCCCGAGCTTCCTCAAGCAGCGACGCGACAGAGACCGGCATCATGCTCAGGCTCATCCGCCCTGCCTCGATCTTCGTGAGGTCGAGAATGTCATTGATGAGCTGCAGGAGCTGTTGGCCGTTTTCGAAGATGGCGTTGATATCTTCCAGCATCGGGGGGGAGAGCTCTCCGTCGATGCCCATCTGAAGCAGCTCGGCGTACCCAAGGATGGAGTTGAGGGGCGTGCGCAACTCGTGGCTCATATTGGCCAGGAACTCGCTCTTCAGCCGGTCCACCTCGCGCAACCGTTCGGCGACCTGTTGAAGCTCCTCGAAGTATTGGGCGTTGCGGAAACCGACGGCGATTTGACCGGCCAACGTGCTGAAGACGTCCACCTCCGACCGGTCAAAGCGGCCCACGGTTGCATCCTGAACATCAAACACACCGATGACCGTGTCACCGGTGATCATAGGAATCGCCACCTCGGAACGCGTCTTGGGCAGCAGCGGGTTGAACATATGGGCGACCGACTGTGTGACGTCATCTACCCACACAATCTTGCCGGTGCGCGCGGCCTGGGCCACAAGGCTCGGCTCCTGGTCCAGACCGATCGTGTGCCCGCGCTCGCGCATCAGGCGTCCTGCCTCGCCCGAACCGACGCGCATCACCAGGCGCCCCGATTCATGGTCGAGGGTGTAGACGTGTACGTGGTAAAGCCCAAACCGCTCCTGCACCAACGGCACGACGGCCTCGAGCAACGGCGTCGGGTCGAGGATTGTCGTCACCTGAGCCGAAACGTCCGCAGCCGTGCGCAGCTGAAGGGCGAACCTGCGCAGATCAGCCTCGGTGCGCTTGCGGTCCGTAATGTCGCGCACGATCGCCGCCATGCCGAGGGGCTCGCCGCGCTCACCACGCACCGCGAAGAAGGTCAACGACGCCTCAAAGGAACTCCCATCGCGGCATACCTGCGCGACCTCACCGCGCCATCCGCCCGCACCGGCAGCCGGGAGCACCTGTTCCAGCAGAAGTGGAACCCGCTCCTCGGGCCAAAAGTTGGCGATGCTTCGGCCCAGAAAATCCTCCGGCGCCTCGCTGTAGCCAAAAAGCTGCAGGCAGGCCCCGTTCCCATACGTGATACGCCCTGAGAAGTCCGCCAGCATAATCGCGTCCAC
>JAFGNI010000344.1 GCA_016927095.1 Anaerolineae bacterium
CGTCGGCGGCACGGATGCCGTCAGCGGCGCGGATGCCGTCAGCGGCGCGGAGCCCGCTGTTCGAGCTGGGTCCGGGCTTTGGTCGCCGGGCTTGGAGTCATCCCTGTGCCCCTGATCGTCAGGGCGGGCAGAGTCCTGGGGTTGGGTGCGATCCGAGGTTGCGGAATTGGGTTTGCGGGATGGCATACTTCAGTGTCCCTTCGTTTCGCTAGCGACCTTTTCAGCCATAGAAGGCCTCGCATCCTCGGCAGTCAGATCCTGCATGATCAGAAGAGGCGTCACGCCATAAGCGATGAAGTTAAGCGTGATACTGCCATAGGGCCACTCGGCCTGTCCGGAATAGCCGTGGGCGCTGAGTAGCGTCAGATCAACGGATTCCTGTCTGGTCAGCTCATGGAGCGCGGCAGCTGGGCTCTCGGCATCCAGCAACCGCGTCTCAACAGCGCAGCTCAGCCGCGCACCAAGCCCATCAAGATATGCCGTGGCCTCCTCCCGGTTGAGTTCAACAAGCCGATCAACCAGCTCACGCTTTTCGGAACTGAGCAGGTTCTGACGAGGCACTTCAGGCCGGCGTATGACGTGCGCCGCCAGTAACGTGGCGTTGTGGCCCTCGGCAACCGCTG
Source organism: Anaerolineae bacterium (assembly GCA_016927095.1). The sequence goes on from JAFGNI010000344.1 coordinate 624, forward strand.
AAGCCAATGGCAAGACGCACTCTGCTCTCTGCGATCCATCTAGGGGAACGAGCAACTTCTTGTAGCGCAACGCGTCCAGACCAACATCCTGGGGCTGATAGGCCCGAATGATGAGAGCTGGCACGTACACACGGAGCAAGACCTTCTGGACCACGCTGTTTATGTTCCACTCGCTGAGGCCGCTGCGCCCGTGGCTGCTCATGATGATCAGGCCCACGCCTATCTCGTTAGCGTGGCTAACAATCTGCTCGGCGGGTACCCCATCAACGGTGCGGATCTCGACCTCAGAGTCCAGATCGCTGAGTCGGGCGGCAACCTCTGTAAGATAGGCTTCTGCCTCGGTCTTTCGGATCTGCCAACTCAGTGGGTCGACAGCTTTGCTGACACCGCGCGCGGTCTCTCCCTCTACGACGCGGAGAAGCACAATAGGTGATTTGGAGATTCGAGCGAGCGCGACCGCGTGTGGCAGAACGCATTCCGCCAGTGAAGACCCGTCGAGGGGCACGAGAATGCAACTGTGACTGTCGAGCATGATGACCTCCTTACCCTGACAGGAAAAAAGGCGGCGGACAAAACACAGATAGACAACACCTAGACCGGTCAAGTTCTCCGCCCAGGTCGTGTGTCCACGTCTCTTAGGAGTGTATCTGATATTCCGTTTGCGTTATCGTCTTAGTACTCTAATACAGATAGACCGAAATAGCGATCGAGTCCGGTTGGTATTGAGGTTGGCTTTGGTTGAGCAAGTTGTGCCACCACAACGATTTGACGACTTTCCAACCTGTACTATCTTAACCGGTGGTGGTCAAGCACCCACGCAGATGCCTGTGTCGGTCCAGGCTTAAGGAACAGGCTCTCTGTTCACAGCACGAATTCAGCGACGCCAGGAGGTCAGGGATGGGGATCAAAAGGACAGCCGCCGGTGCACCCCGGCCCTATCGCGCCTCTGAGCGGACGGGACAGCGACTGCCGGCGGCCGACCAGGCCTCAACGTTCACACAGGTTGCCCTGGCGCTCTCCGTCGACGTGGCGAATCTCCTGAGCCACAATCTGGAGCTGGCCCCTCTCGTCCAGCGCGCGGCACACCTGATCGAGGCCCGCCTGCAGATCCCCGCGGTCGGCATCTACCGTTTCGACCCTGTCCACAATACGATCGAGACCTATGCGCAAATCGGCGCGCCCCCTCCTTGGTTTCGCGCAGCAGCAGTGCGCTTAGGTATGAGGGATTCCCCGGAGCTCCCGACGGATGCAGATCCGGTTCGCACCGTGCTTCACCAGCAGCAGACCGTTCGCGTCGAAGCGACGCCGGCCTCAGATCGCTGGCTGGTGCTGCCGCTGGATACCGTCGACGACGTCATAGGGGCTCTGGCACTCGCGATCCCCCAAGGCACCGCGGAGACGGAGGAAGCCGAGCGCGCCCTCGAGGCGCTGGCACGTCACGTGGCGATCGCGATCCGTCACGCAGAACGTTACGACACCGAGCGCCGCCAACGTCAGTTCGCGGAGAAACTGAACGCCGTGGGGCACGCGCTTTCCCAAACGCTGGATCTGGGCGAGATCCTCAGGATGGTCCTCGGGCAGCTCGCCGCCATCGTCCCCCACGATCGCAGTTCGATCATGCTTGAGGAGGGGAACGAGGTCGTCAACCGCGCAGCGCGAGGATTCCCGGAGCATGCCAACCCCCTGCAGATCCGCGTGCCAATCCGCGAGGACGATGTCTACGGCACGATCCGCACCACCCAGAAGCCGCTGGTCATTCCCGACGTCGCGAAGCGGCCCGACTGGCAGTATGTGGATGATCTCCCGCGGGCGCGCTCATGGCTTGGGGTCCCCTTGGTGTTGGAAAGCGAGGTCATCGGCATGCTCTCGCTCACGCGCGAGCGACCCGAGCCCTTCACTGACGAGGAAGTGACGCTTTCTGCCTCCTTTGCGCACGAAGCCGCGATGGCCCTCCATAATGCGCGGCTCTACGACAACCTCTCCCAGGTCAACGCCGTGCTCGAACGCGCTATCGCCGAGCTCCAACAGCGTTCCTCGGAGCTGGAGTCCAGCAACCAGAAGCTTAAGCGCCTCGACCAGGCCAAATCGGACTTCATCACTGTAGCCTCGCATGAGCTGCGCACCCCATTGACCGTCGTCAGCGGCTACAGCCAGATGCTGGTCAACGACGGTGGGCTGAAAAGAGATGATTACCGTTGGCAGCTGGTCAAGGGCATCCAGAGCGGCACCGAGCGCCTCTGCAAGATTGTGGACAACATGTTGGACATGGCGCGGATCGACAATCGTGCACTGCAGCTCAAGCCGGAGCCGCAGTTCCTGGCGGTGGTCATCAACTCGATCATCAACTCCCTGAGCGACGTCCTCGAAAACCGTGACATCCGGCTCAAGATCAGTAAGAGCCTCGACAAGCTGCCGATGATCGAGGCCGATATCACCGCTATTCGCAAGGTCTTCTACCATCTGATTGTGAACGCGATCAAGTACACGCCGGATGGCGGCTCGGTCCAAATCTCCGGCAGGGCACTCAAGCTGCAGGAGAAGACGTCGACCGACGGTTGGGTCGAGGTGATCATCAGCGACACTGGCATCGGTATCGATCCCAGCGTGCAGGAACTCATCTTTGCCAAGTTCTACCAGACGGGCCAGGTCGCGTCCCACTCATCGGGGATCAGCAAGTTCAAGGGCGGTGGCCCTGGGCTCGGACTGGCGATCACGCGGGGCATCGTAGAGGCCCACGGTGGGCGTGTCTGGGTTGAGAGCCCTGGCTATGACGAGGTCCACTGCCCTGGCAGCGACTTCCACGTCCTCCTGCCTCTGCGTCCCGACACGGTGATGCCGAGTGATATGTAATGTCTTGAGTGTTTCGAGTTCGGCATGTCCTCGAAAGGACATCTCTCTACCGAAGTGAGATGAAAGGAGCACAGATGCACAGACGGTTCGCTGTCACGCTGGTTCTCCTGGCTATGCTGGCGCTCGTCGCCGGACCGGTGTCGGCACAGGCGTCGCTCACGATCAAACCCACGCAGTTCATGCTCAGCGGCGTCCAGGGCCAGACGTTCACCCGGACCTTGCTCATCCAATCAACTACCGGTCTCCAGAACCTGCAGCTCATTGTGTCCGACTTGAGCAATGACCGCGGTAACGTGCTCGTCCCCACGCTCGGTCCGGACGCCACTGCGCTGCCCACGGATCTGGCGGATGATGCGGTGCTCGGGATACCGGTCACCTTCAACCTCGGCTCCGTACCGGCAGGCACCTATGTCGGCGAACTCCTAATCACCTATCAAGGTGGAAGCCAGATTGTGCCCATGCAGGTCGCGGTCAAAGCACAACCCTGGTTGCCCCTCGTGGCGCTCGTGGGCGGGGTGGCACTCGGCGTAGGGGTTTCCAGCTACCGCGCGAAGGGACGTCCCCGGGATGAGGTGATGGTCCGTCTCGGGCAGATCCGGACCCAGATGAAGGTAGACGGAGAGCTCCACTCGCTGGGCGAGGCCTTCCTCAACCGCATTCAGGCAAAGCTGGTTGACGTGGAGGCAGCCTTGGAGGCGCAGCAATGGGAGAAGGCGGAGTCCGCCGCTGAGGAAGCCGCTACGATCTGGACCCGATGGCGGCGCTACCGGCCCGATTGGATCGTTCAGCTCACGGCCTACCAGGAGTTCGTCAAGTGGCTGTCCACGATGGCACCGGACAGCCGTTACGTCGCCGAACTGCAGCAGGCTGCCACCGATCACCTCAGAGCCACGCCGGATCTTGAGGGTCCCTTGGTCTTCCGCACGCAATTGGAGCCGCTTAGAGACAAGGCCAACGCCTTCGTCTCGTTGCTCGAGAAGATCCGGATAATGGAGGCCATGGGGGCCACCGGCGTAGCTCAAGCTGCCACCTACCGGCAGCAACTGGAGTCGAAGTCCCCTCTGGCGGACGACATCGCTGAGCAACTGGCGTCACTGAGACAGCGCGTGACGGCGACCCTTGCCAAGCTGCGCAAGACGGAGCTGAATGCCTTGCTGGCAGCGCTCCGCGACCTGGTCGACGACGCGAACGATCGCATGGTGGCTGACTATCAGACGCAGATTGACGCGCTCCCGCCAGAGGCGGACAGTGCCTATCTCGAGCTCCGCACCGATCTCCTGGCAGCCCTTGAAGCAGCACAGCCCGCCGGCTTGGAGGAGTTGGAGCCCGAAGGCGCAAAGGGACGCCGGGTTCGAATGGGGCTGCCCGCCAGCAGCGTTGCAGCTGCGGGCCCATCCACGCTGAAGCTTATGAATGTGCTGCCGGAGGTCCGCGTCCAGACACTGGAGGAAGGTGCACTGGGGGCCCGACGGCGCCTGCGCTGGTTCATATGGCTGACCTATGCAATCACCGTCACGTTGCTGGCACTGGCGGGATTTGTTGAGCTCTACGGCGCCCGCGCGGACTTCGGTGCCAATGGCGTTGCGGATTTCTTCACCTTGCTCGCCTGGGGGTTCGGCGCGGAAGCAACCCGCTCCGCCATCGCGGAGATGGTCCAAAGCTGGGGGATTGTACGGCAGTAGTCATGCGAGGATCGTCATCGACAAGCCCACGGAACCCCCTATCGACGAGCTGCTCGCTGC
>JAFGNI010000004.1 GCA_016927095.1 Anaerolineae bacterium
TCCTCCAACAGCCTCCCCGTGGTGCCCGTGGCATACAGCTCATGTTCGATCAGGAGACTTTTGTTCCACCTTGCCCATTCCAACAGATCCTGCTTCTTGTTGTCGTGCGCGACCAGGGCAATGTGTTTCGTCTGCCCCAGTTTGATGACATTGCTGCGCTCCATAGCCCACCCTCCCTCCGTGTACCCCGCGTGATCTGTACCGGCGAACCGGTGGTTTGTACCGGCGAACCGGTGGTTTGTACCGGCCCCTATCCCATATCCCTTATCCCCTATCCCTTTTCTCCTATTCCAAGCCCGCCGCTGCAAAGGCAGCTGCCACGATCTCGCGCGCCTCGGCAAGAATTCGCTCCAGATGATCCTCACCGCGGAAGCTCTCAGCATAGATCTTGTAGATATCCTCAGTACCGGAGGGCCTGGCTGCAAACCACCCGTTCTCAGTCACCACCTTCAGCCCACCGATGGGCGCATTGTTATGGGGCGCACGGGTCAGCTTGGCCAGAATTCTCTCACCAGCCAGATCTCTCGCCTCCACCAGCTCTGGCGAAAGGTCGGCTAGGGCGGCCTTCTGAGCTCGCGTCGCGGCCACGTCGATGCGCTGATAGACGGGGTCGCCGAACTGCTCCGTCAGTTCCCGGTAATGCACGCCGGGATCGCGACCTGTCACGGCGGTGATCTCCGCCGCCAGCAGGTCGAGGATGATACCATCCTTGTCCGTCGTCCAGACAGTGCCGTCCTTGCGCAAAAAGGAGGCACCCGCGCTTTCCTCGCCGCCGAAGCCGAAGGATCCATCCACCAGGCCATCGACGAACCACTTGAAGCCCACAGGGACTTCCGCCAACTTCCGCCCCAGGTGAGCAGCCACACGATCAATCATCGAACTGGAGACCAGGGTCTTGCCGATGGCGGCGTCTGGACGCCACCCGGGCCGGTGCTGGTAGAGGTACAGGATGGCCACGGCAAGATAGTGATTGGGGTTCATCAGCCCGACGCTGGGGGTGACGATGCCATGCCGGTCGCCGTCGGTATCGTTGCCGAAGGCGATGTCGAACCGGTCCTTGAGGTCGATGAGGCTGGCCATCGCGTAGGGTGACGAGCAGTCCATGCGAATCTTACCGTCCCTGTCGAGGGTCATAAATGAGAACGTGGGATCGACCCGCGGGTTCACCACCTCAAGGTCCAATCCGTACATCTCGGCGATGGGCACCCAGTAGCCCACGGTGGCGCCCCCCATTGGATCGGCGCCGATCGCGAGACCGGAGGCGGCGATGGCATCCATGTCGAGGACATTGCGCAGATCGGAGACATAGGGTGTGATGTAGTCGAATGTGTGCGTGGTCTCGGCCTGCATCGCCCGGGCCAGTGGCATGCGCTTGACCCCACGCAGACCGTTCTCTAGGATCTCATTCGCCCGGGCCTGCATCGCCTTGGTAGTGGTGGTGTCAGCGGGCCCACCGGCTGGCGGATTGTACTTGTAGCCACCGTCGGTTGGCGGATTGTGCGAGGGCGTGATAACCACGCCGTCGGCCAGACCGCTGGTCCGGCCACGGTTGTAGTTGAGGATGGCGTGGGATATGACGGGCGTGGGCGTGTAGCCGGAATCCGCCCGGTCAACCGGTGAAGCATACCGGCGTGTACCGGCATCGATCATGATCTCCTGTTCGTTGGCGGCAAATACCTCGACGGCGGTCGCCAGCGCAGGCTCGGACAGGGCGTGGGGGTCTATGCCGATAAAGAGCGGCCCATCGATCCCTTCCGCCCGGCGATACTCGCAGACGGCCTGAGAGACGGCCAGGATATGGTCCTCGTTGAAGCTGGCGTCGAGGGATGAGCCGCGGTGTCCCGAGGTGCCGAAGGCGACGCGCTGCGTCGGATCAGCGGGGTCGGGCTTCCCGGTGTAGTAGGCCGAGATCAGACGCGGCACATTGATCAGCACGTCATGTGGGGCAGGCTTGCCCGCGAGGGGATGTAGAGACATAGCGCAACTCCTTTCCTGCGCGGATGCTCAGCGGGTGATGCTCTCACCGCTCGGAACTTCCAGCCGGTGATGTGTACCGGCTTGGTCGTAGTCGTCCTCTGTCGTGTTGGGATCGATCCTGCAGTTACGGCCAATCACCGCGCCGGCGGGAATGCGTGCCCGCTTGCCGACGATCGTGATGCGGGTGTTGAGCTTGTCCGGCTCGAGTCGGTTGGGCGTGTTATCATCTCCGAAGCCAACCTTAGCACCGGGGCCGACCACGGTCTCCTTGTCAAGCACGCAGCGATCGACAACAGCACCGGCACCGATTACCGTGTCATTGAGGATCACCGAATCGCGCACCATCGCACCAGGCTCCACGACCACACCAGGCGATAGGACACTGTGGATGACCGTCCCAGCGACCTTGCAGCCATTGGACAACATCGCGTCGTGGGCTTCGCCCTTTGCGTAAATACGAACGGGAGGGCGCTCCTTCGAGCGCGTATGAATCACCCAGTTGGGATCGGCGAGATCCAATGGAGGCGAATCGCCAAGGAGCGCCAGGTTGGTCTCCCAGTACGACTCGATCGTGCCGACGTCCACCCAGTAGCCGCTGAATGGATAGGCATACACCATGTCGTTGGCGACCATCTTCGGGATGAGGTTCTTCCCGAAGTCGTGCTCTGAATCGGGATCCTTGCCATCTTCCTCCAGGTGGCGGAGCAGGAAGTCGGTGTTGAAGATATAGATGCCCATCGACGCTAGCGTGCTCGTCGCATCCTTAGGTTTCTCTGTGAACCGCGTGATGCGATCGTTCTCGTCAACGTCCATGATCCCGAAACGGAACGTTTCCTCCAGCGGCA
>JAFGNI010000345.1 GCA_016927095.1 Anaerolineae bacterium
GAACAACTACTGGGGCCACCCCGACGGCCCCACCCACCTCACCAACCCCGACGGTCTGGGAGATATCATCCGATGCAGCGACAGCGCGAGCGAGATCGACTTCGATCCGTGGTTGACGAGCCACGCGTGTGGCATCAGCGACCTGGCGGTCGCCAACATCGAGGTGGTCCAGACGGTGCAGACGATCTCGAACACGGTGCCGCTGGTCGCAGAGAAGGGCACGGTGGTGCGCGTCTATCCCGATGTGGGGATCGGGTTCGCGACAGTCGACGGCACGCTCACAGGCAGCCGCGACGGACAGGAGCTGGGCACCGTGCAGGCGCGGGCGCCCATCGGGGCGGGCAGCATCACCGATTGGGACGCCACGCGGCTGGATGCGGGCGCGAGTCTGATCTTCGACCTGCCGGCGGATTGGCTCCACGGTGTCATCACGCTGCGGGCAGATGTCAGTCCGGTGGCGCAGGCAGCGAGCTGCAGCGCGGACGGAGAGGGGACGGCCTCCCTGACCACGACCGCGACCTTCCACGAGCGCAAGCCCGTCACCTTCGCGTACATTCCCGCTTCGGTGGACGCCCTGACCGGATATCTGCCGGTGACACCGAAGGAGATCCTGGAAGTCCACGACAAGATCATGGCACGGTTCCCCTTCGGGGAGGTGCAGGTGCGCATCTTACCCGACGCGGAACGCTACGCCCCAAATATCAGTGGCTTCGCTTCCGGCATGCAGTGGGCCTATCTTTCGGCAGTCGCCCGCCGATGGGAGCTGCTGAACAACCCCTCAGGCGTCGCCGACTACTACATCACGGTCTACGGCACGGAGAACACAGACTACACAGGATCGTGGTGGTTCTTCGGAGCCCCGATTGGGCGTGGGGCCTGTGGGCTGCGACTGGACGGGTATGACTGTATCGCCACCGTGGGAAACCAATTGGGGTTGCGCCCGCTGGCGATCGATCGCGAGGCGGCAGATCCGCCGTTCGACTACGCCTTCCCCTATGCGGACACTCGCACGCACGTGCTTGGCTACGACATCCTGGGCAGCGAGGTGCAATCACCGGAGCTCTTCGATCTGATGGCACCCCAGGCCATGGACGGCGTGCCGAACTGGATTTCGGACTACCACTACGAGAAGGCCTATTTGCATCTCACGCCACCGGCGCCCGCGCAGCAGACGGCACTGGTTGCGGCAGATTACCTCTATATCACGGGGTATGCCGGGCCCAGTGACGGCACTTTCCACCCCGTGATTCACCTGGCAAACAGCCCGGCGCCGGACGACGTGAATCCCGTCGATCCGACGGGCGATTATTGTGTCCAGGCGCGGGACGGGCTTGGACACGTCGTGGAGGAGAGCTGCTTCGACCTGGATCTGACCAACATCGACACCGGCACAGAAGACGACCTGACAGCCTTCACGGCCGCGCTTACAGACGACCCTGACATACGGCAACTTCTGCTGCGTTACCAAGGCAACACAATCGAGCAGCTCGTGGTGCCCGGCTCGCCGCCGGACGTCACCTTGATCTCAGCGTCTTACGATCCGATCTATGGGACCGCCGAGATCGCCTGGACGACGCCGCTCGCCGACCACCCCGACCAACGCTACCACATCCATTACAGCCCCGACAACGGTGTATCGTGGATCCCGGTAGGCATCGACATCGCGCCGGATGAGGTCGTGTCCGTCGATGGTGCATTCCGCTGGGGGGTGCGTGGGGACCAGATCCCGGATGGCGCCCAGGCCAGGTTGCGCCTGATCGCCTCCGACGGCTACCACGAGACGGCGGTGACCTCGGGAGCCTTCACCGTGCCCGACACCGGACCGTGGTTGGAGATCCTGGCGCCGGCGGACAACGCCGTGATCGAGAGCTTCCCCGTGACCTTCGAGGGCTATGCGTTTGACGTGGAAGCGGGTGACCGCACCGCAGCGATGACGTGGACGTCAGACCGGGATGGTCCCCTTGGGAGCGGCGATGGGCTAAGCGTCGACGCGCTGTCGGCAGGAGTGCACACCATCACGCTCTCAGCCGATGATGGTGAGGGGCATGTGGCGACGGACACGGTGCGGGTGACAGTAAGCGGGGAGGCTGCGGCGACGGACTGGGTGTTCTTGCCGCTGGTGGTGCGGTAGGACGGGAGCCGGCGGGACGCCGGCCCCAACAACAGGGCGAGGCACGGCGGCGGGCCACCTCTGCAGGCTACGCTTCTAGCGGGCCACAGTCCGCGTGGCACGGCCTGCCGGACTGTGGTCCGGCACAAGCGCGAGGCGAACCGGGTAACCGTTTTGGTGAGCGGCGTGCGCAGGTCGAACTGGGTCAGCGAGGGCTCAACGCGCGCTTGCGGGCAGGATGCCCGCGGTCCGTGGGGGGGGCGCCGGATCTGGCAGCGGGAGTGCGCGGGTCGGGCTGGGTCAGCGAGGGCTCAACGTGCGCTTGCCGGCAGGATGCCCGCGGTCCATGGGGGGGAGGGCGAGCTGGCTCCAGCGACGGAGCTGAGCGCTGACGGCTATGACCGACGGCAGACTAGCACGCGACCGTCAAGAGCAGGGATGTCGACGTGAAGGTGACCACTCTGGACGGGAAGGATGGCGCCCGACCAGGGGTCAGTGAAGCTACTCCCTGGAGGCAACGCACTGCCGAGGGCCTCGGATAGCTCAAGGGTGAGCGATTTGGGGCCGCCGGAGACGTTGAAGGCGATAACTACGACGTCTTCGGGCATATGGCGCGCGAGAGCGTAGGTGGCCTCCCCCACGTGCAACGTCGTGTATTTGCCGCGGCGCAGCGCGACGTGGTCGCGGCGCAGCGCGATGAAGCGGCGCACCTCGGCACGAAGGCCGGCGTCCCAGTTGCGCTCGTCCCAAGGGAAGGCACGGCGGCAGTCGGGGTCGGGCCCACCCTCCATACCGATCTCGTCGCCGTAGTAGACGGAGGGAACCCCAGGGAAGACCATCTGAAAGAGCGTCGCCAGCCGGAAGCGGCGCGTGTCACCGCGCACCATCGTGGTGAAGCGGGGCTCGTCGTGGCTGCTCAGCAGGTTGTACTGAACCAACGTGGTCTCCCAGTCGTAGAGGCTGATCAAGTGATCAACGGCCTCGGCAAAGGCTGGGCCGTCCAGACGCTCAATCGGAAAGCCACCGGGCCGGTGGCTCACATCCAGCCAATCGCCGCCGAAAAAACCGTAGCAAGCGCGGTTGAAGCCGTAGTTCATCGTAGCATCGAAGTGATCACCCGAGAGCCAGGCCTCCGCATCATGCCAGATCTCAGCGAGGATATAGGCCTCGGGATTGACCGACTTGACGCGCTGGCGGAACTCCTCCCAGAACCCCGGCGTCGTGATCTCGAGGGGCACATCGAGGCGCCAACCGTCGATACCGAAGCGCAACCAGGTCTCAGCCACATCCATAATGAAGGCGCGCACGGCGTGCACGTCGGTGTTGAGCTTGGGCAACTCGCGGTTGTTCCACCAGGCGGCGTAATTAGGCGCACTGTGGACATCGTAGGCCCGGAGCGGGAACCCATTGACAAGGAACCAATCCAGGTACGGAGACTGCTTGCCGTTTTCCATAATGTGGTTGAATTGGAAGAAACCCCGGCTGGCGTGGTTGAAGACGCCGTCGAGAACGACGCGAATGCCATGACTGTGGGCGGCGCCTAGGAAGTCGCGAAAGGCGGTGGTGCCACCCAGGATGGGGTCCACCTCGTAGTAGTCATAGGTGTGATAGCGATGGTTGGCAGCGGACTGGAATATCGGGTTGAAGTAGATTGCGGTGATGCCCAGTTCGGTCAGGTAGTCGAGATGCTCCTGGATCCCCACAAAGTCCCCACCCTTGAAGCCCCGGTGGGTAGGCGGGCTGTCCCAAGGCTCGAGGTTGGTCGGTTTCGTCACACGTTCACTGGTCGCGAAGCGATCAGGGAAGATCTGGTAGAAGATCGCGTCCTTGACCCAATCAGGGGTGGTGGTTGGCATATGTGTGACTCCTTGGTTGGGGGTTAGCTGAGCCGCATGCGCCGTCCGAGGGCAATCAGCAGCAGGGAAAGCAGTGTCACGCCGCCGGCGACGAGCAGACCCGCCGTCTGCCAGAACTCGATCGGGAAGAGGCGGATCAGCGTGTCGGTGTAGTAGAAGACCCAGGTGCCGGGCTCAAAGAAGACCCCGTGGAAGGCGGTGAAGAAGCGGTCGAAACCCAGGAGCATCCAGGCGCCGAGCGTCACTAACAGGGCCAGCGTCAGGGTCGCCCCCCGCGTCAGCGCGATCCAGAGCGCGGGAGCGCCCTGGGCACGCCACAGGGCCCAGCCGCTGACCGCACCCGCAATCAGGAAGCCCAGGGCAGCGACGCTCAGGCCGTTGTAGACCGCCTTGACATCGTCCATGTGGTGTAGCTCGCGGTCATTGTAGGCCGGGCTACCGTCGGGCAGTTCCAGTGTCTCCAGGATGTCGGTCTGTCCTGGGATGTTGAGAAAGCGGATGGTCGCCGATGCCAAGCGCAGCCGCTCCTGGCGGGGGAGACCATAGGGGTCGGCAGGGAAGCCCGCACGACGGTATTGCCAGGCGGGATACCACGGGAAAGTGAGCAGACGGACCAGCGTCATCGTCAGGACGACCGGGACCGCCACCACCACCACAAGCATAACAAGGCTTCTCAGGGGACGCTGCATAGGCTTGAACTATATAGTGAAACGCGTAGAATTGCAATATTGTGGATCGGGCAGCAGCGTGGGCGTGCCGCCCGCACTGCCGTGGCAACAATCATTTGCAGAGCCCGTGGTATAATGAGGATATTATGGAAGGAACGCCGATCACACTAAAGGGCACCGCTGAAGGCATTCTCCTCAAGCCCCGGTCCTTTGTGTGGGACACCGTCTTGGAGGCCCTGCAACGCTCCCTAAAGGAGGCCGAGGCCTTCTTTCGTGGCGGGCGGTTGATCGTGGAGCTCGGGAATCGGGAGCTGACGCAAGATCA
>JAFGNI010000346.1 GCA_016927095.1 Anaerolineae bacterium
ACTCGTAGAAAGGCGACGGCTCCGGCTGCCACGGCATCTCCCGCTGCATCCACGACGCCAGCCGCACGCGGACCGTCCGCTCGCGGCCTTCGCGCACGACGGTCAGGTCGACGCGGTCGCCGGGGTCGTAGCCCAGGATCAGCTCGTCGAGGGGCTGCGCTTCGCTGACGGCACGTCCCTCGACCGCCGTGATCACGTCGTCGGGTTCCAGGCCTTCCTCGTCGGCAGGGCTGCCCGGCGTCACATCGGTGATCAACGCGCCCTCGCCGGTCATCACGAAGGTGACCCCGAGCCAGGGCCGCCCCGCGAGATAGGGCATCTCGGGGAGTTCCGGTATATCCGGGATGTCGGGCATCTCCGGCACCGGCGGATAGGGGGACTCGAAGGGCATCTCGGGCATCATCATGCGATATGCACTGCGCCGGCCCAGTGCGTAGCCCAGCAGCCCACCCCAGACGCTGCTGATGACGCAGGTCAGGGCTAGGATGATCAGGCCCCCCGCGATAGCGGCGGCCCATTTCCACCCGTTGTTCCGGCGGGTGCGTGAATCTCTGGATTCGGTCGTCTGCGCGTTCATACTGTGACCTCCTGGCGATGTAGTGTCATTCACCGGCTATGTTTCCTACAAGGGTCATCTCAATCCTGGGCTGCCGCCACAGCGTAGACCCTTGCGAACTCGTCCATATAGGCCCGCGCGATCTCCGGGCTGTGGATGATCAACACGTTCTCATCGTTGTTGTCGGCTGCACTGGCGCTGAAGTTGTAGGAGCCGGTCACGACGATGGCCTCGTCCACAATGAGGGTCTTGTGATGGAGGAGGTAGGGATTGCCGTCCTCCAGGACGTCGACGCCGGCTTGCCGCAGCGCCGGGAAATCCGACCCCAAATCCGCCGTGTTGCGGCTCTCCATCACCCCAGAGACCGCCAGACCGGCACGGTGCTGGGCGATCAGGACGCGGGCGATATCGTCATCGGTCATCACAAAGGCCATGAAGTGGATGCTGCGCTCTGCCTCCCTGATCAGATCGACAATGCGCTTCTCCGCGTCACCCTCCGCCTCGAAGATCGTCTCGACGCGGGTGCCGTTGAGGTCCAGCTGCGGATAGGGTGTGTTGTCGGGTGAGGTCGGGCCGAAGGCGCGATCCGCAAACATCTCCTCGAACTCCGCCGCGTAGTTGGCAGCCAGCTTCGTCGACTGCACGAATACGACGTTGTTGTCGTGAAGGTTGGTGCCGTTCTCGGTCAGGTTCCAGGAGCCTGTCCAGACCTGATAGCCATCGACAATGACGAACTTGTTGTGCATAAAAGGGTCGCGATCGTCGGTCACCACCGGTATCCCTGCCGCCTGCAGGGTCACCGGGCCCGCTTCTCCGGCGTAGTCGCTGTCGGTCACCAGCCGCACGCGGACGTCGCGCGCGCTGGCGCGGACCAACGCGTCGGCAACGTCCGAAAGCTCGAAATCGAAGGCGGCGACGTCGACGCTCCGCGCTGCCCCATCGATCAGCGCCACCAGTCTCTCGTCCAGCCCGCCTTTACCGGCCCCGGACGCCCCACTAGGCGCGGTGAAGAACACCTCGATGACGCCTCCTGGGTCTGGCTCAAGGGTAGGTTCGGCGCGCTTGCCAATGCCGACTAGGTCGCCGGCAGCCCAGACGATGACGATCAGGAAGAGGGAGAGCAGGAACTCCTTGAAGCCAAGCCGGCGCTCTCTGGACTGCTTGGTCATGCTGGCGATCCGTCCTTGTCACGTGCCGGGTCAACGTCCGCTCTCGGGGTGGGGCCCTGCTCTGAGGCAGTGCGCGCCGCGAGCAACAGGGCTTGGACGGCCCTCTCCGGTGACGCTGCGTCTGCGCTCTGTTGGGCCATATGGCGCAGGCGCCGGCGCAGGTCGCTGAGCTGTGGTGCAAGCCATGCCCCGGCTTCATCGGGATCCAGCCCCTCCGTGGCGGCAGCCAGACGGACGATCTCGTGTTGGGCCCAATTGAGCAGCTGTCTGGCTGCCGCGTCGGGCAGGCTGCCGGTCAGGCCTTCATCCCCGGCGATACGCTCGTAGGCCTGTTGGGCGCGTGCCCGCGCTGCAGGGGAGAGCGCAGCGTAACTCACCGCACCGGAAGGCGCCGGCGCTTCTTTGTTTTCCCGGGGCCGGGCGTTGGTCTCGCGCTTCATAGGCAGCCTCTCAGGCGAGCTTTCAGGCGAATATCTAGGCATCGATTCACACTCCCGATTGACCTACGTGGTTGGCAAAGGCTTCGATGACCGCCAGCTGCGGTGGGGTTGGGCGGATGAAAGGGCGGCCTTGTCTGATGGTCTCCCAGGCTTCCACCGTCGTGGCGCCTTGCGAGACCAGATAGGCTGCCGCCATCGTGGGCGCGCGTCCTACCCCGGAGGCGCAATGGATGTACACACCGTGCCCGGCGGCGATCTGTTCTGCGATGAAGCTGACCCCGCGCTGGAGGTCCGCCACGTCAGGCGCGGTGTCATCGGTCGTCGGCAGCCATAGGTAGTGGTCGAGGGCAACGCCGCGTGCGGCGTCATCCGACTCCTCGCGCATGTTGACGACGGCGGTCATGCCCTGCGCTCGCATGGCCGGTAAGCCGCGGCACCTATGCTGGCCCCCCACATAGAGCTGGGGCGTAACCCTGCTGATGTGAGAGGGAGAGAAGCCGCGCAGCCGCCGCACTATCTTGTCCACGAGCCACAGCCACGTGGGACGTAGTCCATGCTCCACCATGCGGCGGTAGAGGATATAGGCAAGCTGCGCGGGGGGAAACGCCCTCAGACGCGTGTGCGTCTTGTAGACAGCGTCATTCCAGGCCATTTTTTCCTGTGGTTTAGTCGTCATCGCAGCCAAGCTCCCACACCCAGATCTGCCGCTCGATCGATTGACCGTCAGCAGACCAGACCCTGACGGTCGCGGGCATCGCTTTGCAGAGGCGCCAACGCGCGGTCACCGTCAGACCCTCGACGATCTCGTGGTCCTCCAGCTGGGAGCGATAGGGCGGCGTCCCCCCTTGGACGTGGATGTCGAGGGTGCCCTCCCAGTCTGAGGTCCCCTCAACCTGATGCCAGGGTCCCAAGGTCCACGCCGGCTCCTCAAAGCTCAGCGGCGGGCCCGGCGGCACAGCCTTGGGTGTCGTGGTGGGCGTCGGGGTTGGGGTCTGCGTCGCCGTTGGCGTGGGCGTCGGGGTGAATGAGGCACTACCGCCATCGGTGCCACCCTCTGGGGTCGCCGTCTCCAGTGGCGCCGGCGTCGGTTGAGTCTCGCCCGGGGAGATGTCGCCCCCCTCTGCCGGGGCATCCTCCGGCGTCGCGGTGGGTAACGTGCCGGGAGGCGCTGCGCCTGGAAAACCGGGGAAGTTGCAGGCAAGGCTGAGTATCAGCAAAAGCAGGATCAAGGCGCTGGTTCTCCGCATCGGTCCTCCTTGATGACGTAGCCAGACGGGCGCTAGTTCGATTGGGGCAGCGATTCCAGGATATTGGCGAACTGGGTCTGGTCCCAGGCGCCCTTGATCCGGATTCGTGGCCACGTGTACGCGTTGTCGAGGCGCAACTCGTTGCCCCAAGCGGTCGTCACAGCGCCAAGATAGCCCGCCGATGCGACAACGGCCTCCGTGGCAGGATCGTGGCGGCCCGATGGATAGCAGAAGAACCGGACCGGTTGGCCCGTGTGTGCCTCCACCGCCTCGCGCGCCCCGAGAATCTGGTACACGAGGAAGTCGTAGTCGCGGTTGGTCAGGTCATAGTGATCGCGTCCGTGCGCCTGAATCGACATCCCCGCATTGGCCATCTCCTGCATATCGTTCCAGCTCAGGTAGTTGGGTGCCTCAAAGTGGGCGGGCGTGGCCAACACAAAGAACTCCCCTATGAAGCCGTATTGCTGCAGCAGGGGAACCGTGTTCGTGTAGGCATCCTTGTAGCCGTCGTCGAAGGTCAGGACGATGGGACGCGGGGGGAGTGGCTTGCCGGTCGTCAGGCGCGCATGCACATCCGCCAGCGTGACGCTCTCGTAACCGGCGCTGACCAGATATTGCAGGTGGGATTCAAACCTCGACGGCGTGACGGTCAGGTCGACGCGGTAGACGTCAGCGTCCGGCGGCAGCTCCGAAATATAGTGGTACATCAGAATCGGCACGTTCACAGCCGCCGGCGGCGGCGGATAGGTGGGTGTGGGGGCCACGGTTGGGTCTTCAGCTGCGACGACGCCGGCTTCGTCAGGCGCTGCCGCTGCAGGCGTTTCGGTTGGCGCCGGCGTCTCGGTCGGTGCCGCTGTCGCCGTGGGCAGTTGCGTGGGCGTCGTGGTGGGGAGATCCGTCGGCGCCACGGTCGCGACCGCCGTTGGCACCTCGGTGTCCGGGCTTTGGGCCGCCGTCGCAGCCGCTGTCGGAGCTGCGAGGGTCGCAGGCGCGCTCTCGAAGGCCGCCACGGACCGGCAACCGGTGACCAACACCGTCAGCATGGCCAGCATCAGCACAACCTGGCGCGATCTCAACCGGTCGCTCCGTCGCACTCGTGCTGCGCGAAGGCAGCCGCGGGATAGCCGGTTCCCCGGTTCTGGCACCATTGGGTCACCGCCCGGTACGTGGACGCGAAGGCCAGGGGCGGGAGATCCTCTGGGCTGAAGAAGCACGCGGCATCAGCGTCATCCGCAGCTGCCAACGTGCCATCGATCACCGTCCCCTCGTAGACAATGACGATATCGGCCCCGCGGGCGTGCTCTCGTCCGGCGATCACATCCACAACAGGTCCGACCTCCACCACCAGGCCGGTCTCCTCCAGACACTCGCGGCGCGCGGCGTCAGCCGGCGCCTCACCATAGTCGACGAAGCCGGCGGGCAAGCTCCAGTGTCCTGCGTAGGGTGGCAAGGCGCGCTGGACCAGCAGGAGGTTGTGGGCTGCATCGGTGACGAGGAGGGCGACGGCGACCTTGTGCTCGCGAAAGACTACGTGCTGGCAGACCGTGCAGTAGCGGCGCACCCTGCCAAAGGCCTGGCGGTCGACGAGCATCGCGCCACAGGTCGGGCAGTAGTTCAGCGCCGGACCGTGATTGTCGCCGTGTCCGTGGGTATCTGCGTCCATTGTCACAGTATTATCGACCAGCCTTGCAACGATATCAACCCGCTTGGCGCCGGGATAGCCAGATGGTCACGGCTGTGAGCACCACTGTCGCAACCCCTAACCCGATGGTGAGCCCCAGCAGCACGGAGCGGCCTAGGCCCTGCTCAGTCCTTATGGCGCGGTCCGCCGCCTCCTGGCTTGGTACGGGGACCGGGAGTTCGCCCGGCGCTTCTCCCGACTCCCAAGCTTCATCCGCAGCCGATTTCTCGGCGCCCTCCGCCATCCTCGGCGCAGCCTCTTCCGGCTCACCGGGTGCCTCCATCGCGAGGGATGGCGCTGCCAGCTCCTCGGTGGCTTCGTCCTCAGTAACCGCTTCCTCGGCCTCCATCACTGCCATCTCCGGTTCCTCCGCCATCTCTGCCGAAGACTCGGCTTCCGGCGTCGCCGGGACGCGCATCTCCTCGACCGGCTGCTCGGCGGGCGGCTCGCCGCCCCCGCCTATGCCATATTCTTCACCTTCCGCGGGCGCCTCTACGGGCTCAGCGGACTCGGGCGCCGGCGCGAAAGCCATCTCATCCTCAGAGGGGAGCGGGGTGCTCTGCAGCATCATCTCGGCTGCCGGCTCTTCCTGCTCCTCAACGGCGACGGTATCAGGGACGGCTGCCACCTCTGGCGCCTCTAGCTCTCGGGCCCCCATCTCTGGGGCCGCTGCATCGCCGGCGGGCGCACTCTCCCGCATCAGCGAGGCCTGGGGCATCTCCCGCGGCTCGGTCGCCAACTTAGGTGTCATGCCCTGCTGCAGGAGCGTCAGTCCAAACGTGACCACGAAAGCGGCTGCCACGAGTGACGTCGCCAGGCGCATCACCCATAGCGGGCGACGCCGTTCGCGGGGTTCCGGCTCCCGCTCGGCGACCATCGATGGGGTCAGCAGGTAGTTGCGGGGAGGCTGGCGCAGGGGAACAGCCCGCACCATCGTCGTCACGCTTCGCAGCTCCTCGACGCGACGGTGCAGGTTAGGGTCTTGGGCAATGTCGGCCTCCAGCGCTGCCTGGTTCTTCGGCGTCAACGCGCCATCCAGGTAGGCCGAGACCTCCGTGTTGCTCCATGTCTTCCGGGTCATAAACTCTTCGCCTCCCACATTACTGGCTACCCTATAGACGGAAGCGGGCAGGCAAAAGTTCCCGCTCCGCCTGGAGGAGGTCCTGCATCTCCCGGCGGGCACGCGCCAGGCGCGACTTCACCGTGCCTAGCGCGACGTTCATCACGTCGGCTGCCTCGTCGTAGGAGAGCCCCATCTGATCCACCAGGACCAAGGTCGTTCGTTGGTGATCGGGGAGTTTGGCGATCGACCGTTCCAGTAATGCGTGCAATTCCTGTTGTTGTATGGTCTGCTCGGGCTTGTCGCCACCGTCGCCTAGGTAGGGGTTGGCTTCCTCATCCATATCCCCGAAGTCCTCCCAGGAGACCTGGGGGCGACGCTTCCGGCGTCGCAGCTCGTCATAGCAGGCATTCTTGACGATGCGCAGCAGCCATGACTTGAAGGACCCGCCGCGGAACTTCTTGATTGCGCGGTAGGCGGAGATGAAGGCCTCCTGCGTGGCGTCGTCTGCCGCCGCGGGATCGTGCATAATATGGTAGGCCAGGTTGTAGACCTGGCTCTGGTAGTGCAGGACGAGCTCGTTGAACGCGTCCAGTTTGCCCCGCTGGGCAGCACGGATCAGGGCCTCTTCATCCCATGTGTCCGATGGTGTGGTCATAATGACGACTTGACGTCCCCTGGAACTTGGCTATACTCGTTTTGCGAGCCGAAGTGGCGGAATAGGCAGACGCAAGCGACTCAAACTCGCTCGGGCTTAGCCCATGTGGGTTCGACTCCCACCTTCGGCAT